>JBMYUK010000319.1:0-3735 GCA_049605275.1 Phycisphaeraceae bacterium | reverse complement strand
ATCTTTCCGCCCGAGTACATCGTCAGCCCCGGCGAATCCAACCGAGAGCCGCCGGACATCACGGTCACGACCGGCCAGAATGTCTCGACCCGCAACACGTCGTTCGCCATGCTCGAGATCTCCTTCATCGGCGACACCGGCACCAACTGGGCGAACAACTCCGGGACGCTGACGTGGGAGCCGTCCTCGCGCGGCCGGGAATGGAAAGACACCGCCAACGCACGGGCGATCATCATGTCGGACCGGGGTATCTCCGACACCGGCACCGACACACGCGTCACCGACCCGACCGTGGTCAACTTCCACAGCATCTGGACCGAACGCAATAGCGGGAGGTGGACCGGCAGCGTGCTCAACAACGACGGCAGCACCACTTTCAGCAACGCGGCGGACGGGTTTACCACCAAGTACGGCAACGGGCCGACGTTCCAGAATGACCACCTGTTCCACGACACCGCGAGCCCAAGGCGGAATGCCAACGCGCGCATGACCTACTCTAACGCCACCGCCACGCTGAGCGTGGATTGAGCACCGATTGCGTCCGGCATCCGATTGAAAAGGAGCCCTGATGATGATGGCCACCCGTTCTGGCATCGCATTACTTACCGCCGCAGCCTTTGTGCTCCCTGCCTATGCGGATGAGGAGCGTGACGATGGCTTGATTGAGATCATGGCGTTGCATGACGTCAGCATCAGGCGGGGGGAAGACAAGGCCATCAAAGAGCGTGGCGTCCATGTCAAGAACGTCAGCCGACGCGAAAAGCACAAGTTGGACCGAATCGTCATGCTCCGTTTTGACAGCAAGGACTTTGCAGATGTCCGGGCGGTGGGGTTGCGTCTGGAGCCGGTGAACTTCAGTGACTACAACAAAGCGATGCGCTTCCGCGTCTACGGCGTGCTCGATGGTGATGAAGAGGATGAGAAGTTTACCGAGAAGGACTACGACCCCAACGGCGAGGGCACGATGATCGATCGCCGACTGAGCACAATGCTCAACCGCAGGCAGGTGACGATCCTGGGTAACTTCTCGACGGAGAAGGACGAGCCGGTGCTGTTTAGTAGTCAGAACTTGTACAACTTTGTCCGAAGCGATTCAAATGAGACGGTCACGCTGGTGATCGTCCGTGAGACGGAAAGCTGGCACAACTCGACGTTCGCTCCGCGTCAATCCGAGAAGGGCCCCCGACTGGTCGTGAAACTGGACAGCCAGGACGCCCCGGCCGAGGATCAGTCGCCCAAAGAAGCGAGAATTGAATCGCCTGACGCTGACACGGAGCAGCAATAGACCAGCAGAACATCTGATCAGCGGCACAGGTTTGACGGAGGACCTTGTCAACAATCCAGCATGGTGCTTAAGCCATCTACTCCCGACAGTCGATAGTTCCCTACAATCCGCACCGTAAGGTCGTCACGGGGCGGCCATGAACTTCACCCCTCGATCTCGGGAGCAAGGATGCCTCGTGATATACCGGTCGGCAACGGGCAGATGCTCGTCACCTTCGACCACAACTACCAGATCCGCGATCTTTACTACCCGCACGTGGGCCAGGAGAACCACGCCGGGGGTCAGCCTTGTCGCTTCGGCGTGTGGGGGACGATCCCGCACGAGCGCGTCCAGGCCGACAAGAAAGAAAAACGCCGCAGCCGCATGTACTGGTCCGACAAGGGCTGGGACATCGAACGCAAGTACCAGCAGGACACCCTCGCGACCCGCGTCGAGATGGTCAATCACGAGCTGATGATCAAGCTCACCTGCACCGACGTCGTCGACTACCACCGGCCGATCATGGTCCGCCGCATCGAGGTCGCCAACCTCGCCGACGAAGACCGCGAGGTCCGGCTGCTGCACCACCACGATTTTCAGATGTACGGGTTCAAGGTCGGCGACACCGCCTACTACGACCCGCAACTCCGCAGCGTCATCCACTATCGCAAAGAGCGCTACATCACCACGAGCTTCTACCTCGACGGCGAGCAACAGACCGACCAATACGCCACGGGTAACGCGGGCTTCGGCGGAGCCGAGGGCACGTGGCGCGACGCGGAAGACGGCGAACTGGGCATGAACCCGATCGCGCAGGGCGCGGTCGACTCGACCATCCTCTGTTCGGTTCAGCTCCCGGCCAACGACACCCGCGTCGCGTATCTCGTCGTCGGCTGCGGCAAGAACTACAGCGACTGCGAAGAGATTCACAAGTTCCTGCACCGCGAGTCGCCGCAGAGCGTCATCGATCGCACCACCGCCTATTGGAAGCTCTGGCTCGCCGCGACGCGCACGGACTTCACGAACACCGAATCGACGCAGCTCAGCGACAAGGTCTACGACCTGTACAAGCGTTCGCTATTGACCGTTCGCACGCAGATCGACAACGGCGGCGCGATCATCGCCGCCAACGACAGCGATTACCTCCAGTTCTCGCGCGACACGTACTCGTACCTCTGGCCGCGCGACGGGGCCTTCGTCGCCGACGCGCTAGCCGCCGGCGGCTTCCCCGATGTCTCGCGCAGCTTCTACAAGTTCTGCGCGAAGGTCATCACCAAGCGCGGCATGTTCCTGCACAAGTACACGCCCGACGGCTCGCCCGCCTCGTCCTGGCACCCGTGGGTCGATGCGAAAGGTCGGCCGCAGATGCCGATCCAGGAAGACGAAACCGCGCTGGTCATCTGGGCGCTCTGGCGGCACTACGTCCGCTACCGCGACATCGAGTTCGTCCGGCCGCTCTGGGTCAAGCTCGTTCAGCCCGCGGCCGAGTTTCTGGTGCGCTACCGCGATCCGGATACGAAGCTGCCGCTGCCCAGCTACGACCTGTGGGAAGAGCGTTGGGGCGTGCACGCGTTCACGGTGGCGACGGTCTACGCCGGGCTCAAGAGCGCCTGGCAATTCGCGGTGTGCTTCGGCGACACCAAGCGGGCCCGGCGCTACGCCCAGGCCGCGAGCGAGGTCCGCGAGGCCTTTTGCAAGCACATGTGGTCGGATAAGCACGGCCGGTTCCTCCGCCGGATCGAGCCGGTCGACACCGATCGCATCGCCGAGTTCATGGCCGACATCTTCGAGAACCGCGAGCCGAGGCAGACCCTGCCCGACGCGATCAACCAGTTGCCCGGAGTGTGCGAATCGGCGAACGGCTGGTCGGTCCCGAGCGAGATCAAGCACAAGCCCGACGAGATTCTCGACGCCTCGATGTTCGCCATCTTCGCGATGGGCCTGTTGCCCGCGGGCGACGAGCGCGTCGTCGCCACGATGAAGCAGGTCGAAGATCGCCTCACCATCAAGACCCCAGTCGGCGGCGTGGCCCGTTACGAAGACGACTACTACCACCAGGTCAGTCAGGACACGGACAACATCCCCGGCAACCCGTGGTTCATCTGCACGCTGTGGATGGCGGATTACAAGATCGCCAAGGCCGAGACGCTCGAGGAGGTGCGCGAGGCGGCGCCGTACCTCGAGTGGGTCGCGGACCGGGCGCTGCCGTCGGGTTGTCTCGCCGAGCAGGTGCACCCGGAGACGAACGCTCCGCTGTCGGTGAGCCCGCTGACATGGAGCCACGCCACGGTCGTCGCGACGTTGGTCGCTTATCTGAACAAGATCGAAGCGATCAAAGAGGCCAAGCGCACCGGCCACAGCCTCGGCTCGACGATGCCCGAAGCCGCGACGATGCGCGAGGGCCAGAACCGCCACGCGATCGGCGACGCCGTGCCCGAGCTTCGCTAAGAACGCATATGAGACGTGCCTTA
>JBMYUK010000318.1:0-3749 GCA_049605275.1 Phycisphaeraceae bacterium | reverse complement strand
GGAGAGTCGGTTATCGATCGCTTCCTTGCCGTAGATGATGTCTCGGCCGCCGAACTTCTTGGACGAGACCGCGTCCTTGGGCCAACCGACGTAGGACTCGAGGGTCTTTCGCACGCCGGTCGCGGAGGAGACGGAGGATCGGCTGGTGCCGAGGTCGATTCCGATGTACAGCGCGTTTTCGTCGGCGCCGCTGTCGTCGGTGGTGGAAGGTTTGTTGTCGCTCATGGTGAAAATCTCCGGTTAGGTGTCTTGTGGTTCGTGGGACAGGCCTCAAGCCTGTTTCGGTTCATTGGATTCGAGGCGGTTGCTGACGGGTTGCACGCCTGCTGCGCCGGTCATTCTGCTTTGGGCGGTGGTTGTGAAGCGGCCTTGATGTCGGCCTCTTCTTTCTTCTTGAGCTGCTTCTGAAGGTCGAGGTTGGTCTCGAAGATTTCGAGGAGGACCTTGTCGTTCTTGGGGTCCTTGACCTGTTTCATGAGTCGGCCGCTGGGTGCGCCGCCGCCCCCGCCGTAGCCGCCGCGTCGGATGGCCATGGTGAGTTGGGCGAGTTGCTTTTCGAGCCTGAGGACGACGCCGTTGAGCCGGGTGATCTGGTCTTCGAGCGCGGTCTGAGTGGGCGAGACCTCGGAGGTGAGGTTCTTGTTGTCGCCGAACATCTTGGTGAGGGCTTCTTCGACGCGTTCGAGGGTCTGGTTGTTGTTGCCGCCGGTTTGCTTGATGGCCTTGGTCATCACGGAGAGGACGTTGGTTCGGATTTTGTCGCGATCGATGACGCGGACGCGTTGTCCGCGGTACCGCTTCCAGAGGTCGTCGACGTTGACGTCGGTGGAGGCGACGTCGAGGGCCGAGTCGATCTGGCTGGCGACCTGATGGTCCTGTGGCGAGCCGCTTTGGGCGGCGGGTGTGCGTGGGTCTTCGCGCAGGGACTCGCAGACGATGCCGTTGTTGGACATCAGCTTGAAGGCTTCTTCGCCGTCGGGCGCATCGACGTGGCCCTCGACGGGCTTGCCGGTGTCGCGCATCAGTCCTCTGAATCGGTAACGCAAGGCGGGGTTCCTGTGGGCTGGCGTCGGATCGACGGACCGCGGGGGACAGCCAACTATGAACCGGCCGGGGCGATCGGTCAATAGAAACCGTCGCAGAACCCGATAATCCGTACCGGCTGTGCGGGTTGCGCGGGCTCAACGGCGCGCGTCGAGGCAGCGAGGCGTCGAGGCTCGGATTTATCGGCCGACCATCATCTGTGCGATGGCCCGCTGCGCGTGCTCGGCGGGCAGGGCGTACGTCGCCGTTCGACCGTAGCGCGCGATGTTGAGCCCGACCGCTCGGCCGTCGAGATCGAGGATCGGTCCGCCGACCTGCGTCGCCCAGATCACCGCGTCGTGCGTCATCGCCAGCGGAAAGTTCGTCCGGCGTTCGGACAGGTCGCCGCCGCGCGCGCTGTAGACCTGGGCCGCGGACTCGCGGTCGTCGCGTTCGGGCCGCGCGAGCTGGGCCTCCGATCGGTTGCCGAGGGTCGCCTCGATCGCAAGCGTCTCTTCACCGCGCTCGACCGTGAGGGTCAGGCGATCGCCGACGCCCGCTTCGCCGATGCGCTCGACCAATGTCGCGACCGAGTCGATCGCTTCGCCGCCGAGTTCGACGACGCGGTCGCCTTTCTTAAGTCCTGCGCGCTCGGCCGGGCTGTCTTTCTCGACCGAACCGATGTGTACGCCGCCGCGTTCGACGTCCGCCTGCAGACCCGCGATGCCGAGGTAGGCTTTCGCGGGCGGCTCGATGCGGACGTTGTTGACGCGCTGCGGGATCGTCCGATCGGCGACGCCCACGACCGCCATCGCCATCGGCCGGCGATCCGCGCCCGGCACGACGAGCAGCGAGCCGACGCCCGCCGACTCGCTCGCCCAGCGCACCGGCGTCAAGCCGTCGCGTTCGATCTTTAAGAGTGCGAGGTCGTTCGGCCCGTCGCCGTTGATGACGCGCGCGGGGTACGCCGTCTCGCCGATCCGCACGCGGGCCGGGCCTTCGAGTTCGCTCGCTTTGGTCACGACGTAGCCGTCTTGACGCACGACCGCGCCCAGCGCGACCACCCGGCCACGGCACAGCACCTCGACGGTGCTGGATCCGGCGGCGGACACCGCGGGCTCGAAACGCGCGAGCACGTGCGACGCGATCTTGCCGTGCGTCTGACGCAAGTCCTCGGCGATGCTGTCGAGCATCCTTTCGCGCTTCTTCTCGAGGATCATCAGACGCGTCAGCTCGATCCGATCGCTCACCTCGCTCGGCTTCTTATCCGGCTTGCCTTCGCCGGCCGCGTCCGCGATCGCATCGGTCCGCCGCTTGCGCTCGGCCAGCTTCGCCTGATACGCGCGGACTTCCTCGATCAGGTCCGCCCGGCCGAGCAGCGCCGCCGCGGTCTCGGGCGACAGTTCGATCCGCCCGGCCTCGTCGCGATAGCGTTCAAGCTGTTCGCGAAACGCATCGTCGCCGGCGTTCAATCGCCGCGCGATCTCGCGCTCGATCGAGTCGGGCAGCGCATCGAGCCCGGGGATCAATGGGGCCTTGGGCGGCGGGGGCTGATCGATCTCCTTGCCCACCTCGCGCAGCGCGTCCCATTGCGCGTGATACGCGCCGATCGGCACGTGCCGGTTGACCAACACGCTCATCCCGATGTTCGAGTGGATGCCGATGACGCGGCCTTCCAAGTCGAAGAGCGGCCCGCCCGAGTCGCCGGAGATCACCGTGCAGTCGGTCGTCAGCCAGCGGATCGGGCTGCTGCTCGACGAGACGTGCAGCATCCGACCCAAGCGCATCGGGGCCGGGCGATCCGTCTGCACCCCGCCGCCGTGACCGAACGCCACGCACCAGTCGCCTTCCCAAACCGTGTCCGCCTCCGCGATCGGCGCAAACGGGTATGCCCCCGCCTCGATCAGCGTCGCCATGCCCGAGTCCACCCCGCGGTTGACCCCGAGCGCCCGACCCGCGACCTGACGCCCGTCCGACATCACCACCACGATCTCGCCCCCCGCTTCGGGCAGCACGTGCGCCGCGGTCAGGATCAGCCCCGCTTCATCCACGATCACCCCCGAGCCCATCGACCCGCCCGGGATCACGATGCCCACCGTCGCCGCCCGGCAGCGCTCGACCAGCCCGCGCAGCCGAGGCTCGAACGCCGCCAAGTCCTCGGCCGGATCGTCCATCGCAACCGCCGGCGACGCCCCGAAGACAAACGCCCACATCGCGAGCAGCAAAACACATCGGCGGGCTGGCGTCATCGTTGGCTCCATGTCTGCGGTCGATTCCCAAAGACTTGATACGCACAAACGCCCGGCAAGGGTCAACCCATATCCGATCGCTCGATCGGCAACGCACCGCGCCGATCAGCGGACGCGATTCTCGCCCTTGTTCTCCGACTGGTGGATCGTCAACGGCCAACCGGCGAACTGATTGCTCGGCTTGCCGTCGGTCGCGTCGATCAGAAACTTGTAGCAGTTCAGCGTGTAGGTCTTGGCCTCGGTGTCGATCGTGACCAGGCCGAAGCCGCTGTTCTTGCGGTGGGCGAAGTCGTATCGGTTGCCGCCGCCTTCGCGAAAATCCTTGCCGGGGTTGGCGACGGCGTACATGTACATCTTGTTGCCGAGCCCGTCGAGGTATTCGCCGGTGTGGGGCAGGCCGTGGTCCGGGCGGTTGTTGTGTGGCATGTTGTCCAGTTCGTCCGGCCGCCACCAGCGTTGATAGCCGACGGTGATGGC
>JBMYUK010000317.1:0-3757 GCA_049605275.1 Phycisphaeraceae bacterium | reverse complement strand
AAACGCGAAGCCACCGCCGCGGCGGGGTCGAACCCCGGCGGCTACAAGACCTGGTGGTACGGCCCGCTCTTGATCTTCCTCGCCGAGTACGTCATCGAAACCGGTGACCGGTCCGTCATGCCCGGGCTCGAGCGGCTGGCGATGGAGGCCGCCGAAGGCCAAAGCATCGTCGGCTCGTGGGGCCACCGCTTCGCCAAGCCCAACGGCATCCTCATGGGCTACGGCATGATGAACGCCCCCGGCGTCCCGCTCACCACCGGACTCGCGCTCGCGCGCGAAGCCGGCATCGACAACCCGATCCTCGACACCGCCATCACGCGCAGCACCAACCTCCTGCGCTTCTACGTCGGCAAGGGCGCCATCCCCTACGGCGACCACGCGCCGTGGATCCAAACGCACGACGACAACGGCAAGAACGGCATGGCCGCCGTCCTCTTCAACATCCTCGGCGAAGAAGAGGCCACCACCTACTTCGCACGCACCAGCCTCGCCACCCACGGCAACGCACGCGACACCGGGCACACCGGCAACATCTTCAACATCACCTGGGCCGTGCCCGGCCTCAACCCCCTCGGCCCCAACGCGACCGGCGCGTGGATGGCCGAGTACGGCGCGTGGTACTTCGACCTCGCCCGCCAGTGGGACGGCACGCACCTGCACCAGGGCCCGCCGCAATCGCGACCCGACAAGTTCAAAAACTGGGACACGACCGGCTCGAACCTGCTCGTCTACGCCATGCCCCTGAAAAACCTCCGCATCGCGGGCAAGGGCAAGCAACACGCGCCGCGACTCACCGCCGCCGAGGCGAAAAGCATCGTCGAAGACGGCATCGGTTGGAACAACAAAGACCGCAATAGCTACTACGACGCGATGACCAAGGCGCAGCTGCTCGAGCGCCTCACCAATTGGTCGCCCGTCGTGCGCGAGCGGGCCGCGATGGCGATCGGTCGAAAGAAGCTGGCGGTTCAGCCGCAGCTGATCGAGATGCTCAAGTCCGACGATCTGTACACCCGCAAGGGCGCGTGCAAGGCGTTCAAGTTTGTCCGCGGCGACAACGCCGCCGCCGTGCCCGTGCTGATCGACACCTTGGAGGCGGACGACCTCTGGCTGCGCGTCCTCGCGGCCGACGCGCTGGCGGGCATCGGCGACCAGGCCCGCGGGGCGATCCCCGTGCTGCTCAAGCGCCTCGCCAAGGCCGATGCGAACCTCGACGAAGACCCGCGCAAGATGGAGCAGCGATACCTCTGCTTCGCGCTCTTCAATAAGCGTGGCGGGCTGATCGGCCGATCGGTCGAAGGCGTCGACCGCGACCTACTCAGCGAGGCGGTTCGCGCCGGGCTCTTGAACGAGGACGGCCGAGCGCGCGGCGCGATCACCAGCGTCTACGATCAGCTGACGCTCGAGGAGATCCGCCCTCTCTTGCCCGCGATATACGACGCGGTGGTCAACCCGGCGCCCAGCGGCATCATGTTCGCCAGCCAGGTCCGCACCGAAGGGCTCCGCCTACTCGCCAAGCACAACGTCGAGGAAGGACTCCAGGCCGGCATCGCGTACCTCAGCGACTCGTGGAACGAGTGGGGCGCGGGCCGACGCACGCCGACGGTCATCGAACTGATCGCTTCGTACGGGGCCAACGCCCAGCCCGTCATCCCGCAACTCGAAGCCTTGGCCGATCAGATGACCGCGGCCGGGCGTCGCGTCGAAGCCAATCGCAAAGCGCACGACGTGTTGCTCCGCGAAGCCATCGAACAGATCAAGGCGAGCAACGACAAGCCCAAGATGATCCGCATCGACGCGCCCCGCGTCGGCGTCGGTCCGGCGTGGACCGAGTGACCGTCACCTGCTGATCCGCCGCCACCGTCGGCGCGTTTATGCTCGACAGTCTTCCGCTTGCTCTGTCAGGGGCACACGCGCGCTTGCCCGCCGTCACAGCCGCCGCGTAACACGCGGGGGTCGAACGAGCCATGGGTCCATCCAGCGTGACCGCTTAGAAGGATCCCGTTTCGAGTTTTCTTGTGCAAACAGCCCCGAGGCTACGCGTCGCGAGTAAAGCGTGACACGCTGGTCGCATGTACCCTGCGATGCGTAGCACCGCGGCTATTTTTCGGTACCGGTCCAGCCGCGATATATCAAAACTTGATTCGTGTCATACAAAGCTAGAAATGACTCGACTCCCGTGCGTTGCACGGCGGCTACCCGATGCGCCTGAATGACTTAAGGACGCGTGTAGACGCGTCGCGGATCACTCGATCGCGATCGCCTTACCGCCGCGGCCGAGGCTTGCCCGCGGCGTCGAGGAAGAACTTGCGTGCCTCGCCCGCCAGGTAGAAGCTGCCGGTGACGACGATCAGGTCCTCGCGTGACACCGCCCGGGCGGCGAGCTTGAGCGCGTCCGGCAGGTTGTCCGCTGTCTGCGCCATCTTGCCCGATACCTCGGCGAAGCGCTTGAGGAGGTCTCCGGTCTCGACCGCGCGCGGGTTGCCCTTCGCCTCGGTGAAGATGATCTTGTCCGCGCCGAGCGCGACCTGCTCGAGCATGCCCGGGATGTCTTTGTCCTGCCCGCAGCCGAAGACCATGACCAGCGAGTCGTACTGCACGTGAGCGCCCAGCGACTTGATCAGCGCGTGGATCGACGACGCGTTGTGCGCCCCGTCGATCAGGACCCGGGGCTTGTCGTGAACGAACTCCATCCGCCCGGGCAACTCGGTCGCGGCCAGCCCCTTGATGAGCTGCTGCTCCTCGAAGTGGAAGCCGTGCTGCTTGAGCTTATCCAGCACCGCCAACGCCAACGCGCAGTTGTGCGCCTGGTGCTCGCCCTTCAACGGCACGGCGAGATGCTCGAACTTCGACGTCTCCGTGTTGACGCACACCCGGCAGTGCGGGCCGAGCTCTTTATTCGCCTCGAAGCGATACGAGAAATCGATCTCGTCGCCCGTGGTCTCGAGCATCGTCCCGGCATCGAGCGCCGCCTGCGACAACGCCTCGGCCGCCTCGTCTTCCTGCTTCAGCGTCAACGCGGGCACGCCCGGCTTGAAGATGCCCGCCTTCTCCTTCGCGATCGCTTCGAGCGTGTCGCCGAGCAGGTGCGTGTGATCCATCGAGATCGCCGTCACCGCGGTCACCAACGGCTCGACCACGCTGGTGCAGTCCAGACGCCCGCCGATGCCCGTCTCCAGCACCGCGATGTCCACCGCCTGATCCGCGAAGTACTTGAGCGCCGCCGCCGTCATGATCTCGAAAAACGTCGGCGGACCGCCCTTGAGCTTGCCCTCCACCTTCGCGATCTCCCGGAACAGATCTGCGCACTCGTTGTAAGGCACCATGCTCCCGTTGATCGTGATCCGCTCGCGCAGATCGATCAGGTGCGGCGACGAAAACGAACCCACCACATACCCGCAGCCCTGCAGCATCGACGCGATCATCGCGCACGTCGAACCCTTGCCCTTCGTACCCGCCACGTGGACGATCTTGAGCCCGTCCTGCGGGTTGCCCAGGAGCTTGAGCAGCTGCCGCATCCGATCCAGCGAAAACGTCTGGTCGTCGTACTTGACCAGGCGCAGACGCTCGTTATCGACGTGGCCGTAGAGCCATTTCAGCCCGGTCGTGTAATTGGTGATCGAGGCGGCGGCGGACTTGGCTCTTCGGCCGCCGGACCGCCCGGGTTGCTTGGTTTTGGTGCTTGGCATAGAAGAGAGATCGTAGCAAAAGACAGCTTTCAGGTCAATTAATCGATTCTAAGTCGATAAATAGGATGACT
>JBMYUK010000316.1:0-3758 GCA_049605275.1 Phycisphaeraceae bacterium | reverse complement strand
CACCTGCCCGTACTTCGAGGACCACGGCGTATGCAAGCACTTGGTCGCGGTGCTGTGTGCGGTGGATGCGCAGTGGAACGCGGCCACGCCCGACGGGCTACAGCCGTTTGTGATCGGAGACGCGGTCTCGACGATCCAAGAGCCGGGCGTCCCGTCGGCGGCTGCATCAGGCATCGACGCACAACCGCGGTGGCGTCAACGGCTCGAGGCGATCGCCGCCGAGCAGCAGTCGGGGCACGCCGACGGCGCGCTGCCGGTTGGCGCGGAGGTGATGTACATCCTCGATCCTGAGGGGGACCACCGCGGCGCCTCGCTCGCGGTCGAGGTCGGCTATCGCGTCCCGCTGCGCGATGGGCGATGGAGCGTCGTGAAGCGTTTCGACTTTGGCCGACAGCACCTGCCGCTACTACCCACCGAGCAGGATCGGAACGGCATGGCGATCCTGATGGGCTCGCCCACCGATGCCTATTACTACGGGTACGACCACTTCTCGACGCAAAGCCGACCGTTCAACGTGCCCGACGCGGCGCAGCGCGTGCTGTTCGACTTCATCGGCCCGACCGGGCGATGCTACCTGCGACACAACGGTCAGAAGGACGACCTCCAACCGCTGCGCTGGGACGACGGCCCGCCCTGGCGTCCGCGCCTCGACGTTAAAGCGGCCGAGCCTGACGGAGACTATCGGCTCGACATGGTGCTGCGCCGCGGCGAACACGCGATGAATCTTCATGAACCGGACCTCATCACCGGCGGGGGCGTCATGGTGCACGGTGGCGTCTTGTCCCGCGTCGAGATGGACAGGCCCGGGCAGGCCGGCTGGCTAAGGGCCGAGCGGTCCTCGGCGCAGGCCCGGCTTCGCTCGCGTGGCGACCAGACAGACCTGACCATCCCGCGCCGCGAAGCCGGGGAGATGCTCGAACAACTGCTCAGCATCCCCGACCTGCCCGAGATGAGCCTGCCCGACGAGTTGGACTTTGACCGGATACAAGGCTCGCCCGCGCCGAGTCTGCACGTCCACTCCCCACCCATCGGCCACTGGGACCAGCGGCTGCAAGCCGAGATGCGCGTCGGTTACGCGGATGCCTGGCTCGGAGGCGACGACCCGCGCCTCGGCATCTTCGACCCCGCCGGCCGCACGTTCACCGAGCGCGACACGGACGCCGAAGACGCCCTGCTCCATGCGCTGCTCGACGCCGGGCTCAAACCCGAAACCGCCTACAACCGCGAGCACGACTGGCTCTTCACGCTCCAGCCCAAACACCTCACGGCGGTGGCGACGTCGCTGACCGAGTCGGGCTGGCGCGTCGTCGCGGACGGCAAGCCCTACCGCGCCGCGGCCTCGCTGAACCTCTCGGTCAACAGCGGCATCGACTGGTTCGAGTTGCACGGCCAAGCCACGTTCGGCGAGCAGACCGCCGCCCTGCCCGAACTGCTCAAAGCCATGCAATCCGGCAGCCGAACCGTCCTGCTCGACGACGGCTCGCAAGGCCTGTTGCCCGAGGACTGGCTTAAACGCTACGGCATGCTCGGCGCATTCGGCAAAGCGCAGGACGATCACCTGCGCTTCGAGTTGCCTCAGACGATGCTGCTGGACGCGATGCTCGCGGAACTGCCGGGCGTGGATATCGATCGGCAGTTCAAGCGGGTTCGCGAGCGGATCGAACGCGCGGGCAAGGCCAAACCCAAGGCCCCGCCGCGCGGGTTCAAGGGCGAGCTTCGGCCGTACCAGCGCGACGGGCTCGGGTGGATGCACCAGCTCAACCGCGTCGGGCTGGGCGGCTGCCTCGCCGACGACATGGGGCTTGGTAAGACCGTGCAGGTGCTGGCGATGCTCGAGTCACGCCGCGCCGCAAAGCCCACCGACCGACCCGAGCACCCCACGCTCATCGTCGTGCCCAGGTCGCTGATCTTCAATTGGACGCAAGAGGCCAAACGCTTCACGCCCAACCTCGCGCTGATCAACTACACCGGCAATCAGCGCTTTGAGCAACTCGGTATCGACAAAGCCACGCTGAATACAGAAGAAGCGGGCGGACCACTCAACGCCGCCCTGCACGACTACGACGCCGTCCTCACCACCTACGGCACGCTGCGCCGCGACATCGCGCTATTCAAAGACTGCCGATTCGACTACGCCATCCTCGACGAGGCCCAGGCCATCAAGAACGCCAACAGCGCCACCGCCAAGGCCGCCCGCCTCCTGCGCGCCGACCACCGCCTCGCACTAAGCGGCACGCCCATCGAAAACCACCTCGGCGAACTCTGGTCCCTCTTCGCCTACCTCAACCCCGGCATGCTCGGCCGGGGCAAACTCGCCAAACAGCTCCAATCCAACAGCAACCAAACCTCCGACGAAACCAAACACGTCTTAAGTAAAGCCCTGCGTCCCTATATCCTCCGCCGAACAAAGCAGCAGGTCGCGACCGACCTGCCGGACAAAACCGAGCAGACCCTCTACTGCGAGCTATCAAACAAACAACGCAAGCACTACAACCAGCTCCGCGACCACTACCGCGATCAACTGCTCAAACGCATCGATACGCAAGGCCTGGCCAAGTCCAAGATCCAGGTGCTCGAAGCCCTGCTCCGACTGCGACAGGCCGCGTGTCACCCCGCGCTGATCGACCCCGAGCACAAGACGGCCGACAGCGCGAAGCTCGACCAGCTACTCGAACAACTCCAGGCCGTGCTCGACGAAGGGCACAAGGCACTGGTCTTCTCGCAATTCACCCAGTTTCTGGGCCTCGTTCGCGAACGCCTCGAATCACTCGACATCGACTACGCCTACCTCGACGGCAAGACCCGCAAACGACAAGACAAGGTCGACCGCTTCCAGGACGACCCCGACTGCAAACTGTTCCTCATCACCCTCAAGGCCGGCGGCACCGGGCTCAACCTCACCGCAGCCGACTACGTCTTCCTGCTCGACCCGTGGTGGAACCCCGCCGTCGAGGCCCAGGCCATCGACCGCGCCCACCGCATCGGCCAGGACAAACACGTCTTCGCCTACCGGCTCATCGCCAAGGACACCGTCGAAGAAAAAGTCCTCGAACTGCAACAAACCAAACGCGACCTCGCCGACGCCATCCTCAGCCAGGACAACGCTGCCCTCCGCGACCTGACCCGCGAAGACCTGGAACGATTGCTGGGTTGAACCGGTTGCCCGGTCGGTTCAGCGCCCCGCCATACACGCCGCATCGACCCGGACCACGCCGATCGTGTCTCGCAGATAAACACGAAAAAAGATCGCTAGAACATCCTGCGTATTTTCTGGCGTCGATCGCTGTCCCCATAGGATCAGGGGGACAGGCATTCCTGCCTGTCGATAGGCGTAAGCCAAAGTCGTATCACGATTCGGCTTCGCCGAACGACAGACAGGATTGTCTGTCTCCCCGCCAAAAAAACGCCAAGTGCTCTGGCCGCATGTCCATCAGTTTTGACACGTCGCGTAGCCGCCGGGCAACGCACGGGGGTCGAGTCACGTCCGGCTTCTATCGCGGTCGTGCCGAATAGTCCCCAGCCGATTCCACCCACGCGTGTGAGACGGCGGCTATCAAGACGCGCGAGGTTTTAGTGCGATACGTATGACAAGAGAGAAACCATAACATCTTCTTGCGGAGAATCGGGGTGACAGGATTTGAACCTGCGGCCTCTTCGTCCCGAACGAAGCGCTCTACCAAGCTGAGCTACACCCCGCGGTGTACGGTTTGAATGGGCGGAGCAGGATTCGAACCTGCGAAGGCTACGCCAACGGGTTT
>JBMYUK010000315.1:0-3774 GCA_049605275.1 Phycisphaeraceae bacterium | reverse complement strand
AACGAGCGCGGTCGGATCGAGTAGGCCCGTGACCGCTGCGCGCACTACGCGTAGGGCGATCGACTCGTCGCTGCGGCGAATCAGCACGGTCGGTTCGTCTGCGTCGCTTAACGGATCGCTGCGAATCTCGAACGTCTCTTGGTCCCCGCCGAGTTTCGGGACGATCGTGACGACGCGCTTAAGCATCGCGTCGCTTTCGTTCAACGCGACGTAGTCGATCGCACGAGTGTCCCGCAGAGTAACCAGCATCGTCGCGATCGCGTTCGGATCGAGTGCGATCGGCTGAGACATCGGCCGATCGAACAGCAGCATCCGATCGACGTCGATTGTGGCCAACGCTTCGTCCGCGTCCCGCAGGCCACTGGTCAGCACGATCGTCTTGACGAGCGCGATCGGCGTCGTCAGCACTCGCGGGTCGCGGAACGAGTCTTCGTCTTGAGCGAACGCCAGCGCCGTGGGTGTCGGCAGGCGGAAGACGATGGGGTTGTCCGAACGGATGTCGCCGAAACTCGCGTATCGCGTTTGGTCGCGCGGGTCGGCGGGGACGCCGATGTTGAGTTGCCAGCCGTCCTGAGTGTGGGTCGGGATCGGGTTGGGCTTGTAGAACTTCACGGCGATGAGGGGGTTGGTCAGCCCGTATTGTTCGGGCCGATAGCGGGCGATACGGGGTTCGAATTCGACGACTTCGATCGTGTCCAGCAGGCGGAAGTACTCGGCGATGCCGGGGTATCCGGGGAGGCCGGTTATCAGGGTGCGTTGCGGCGTCGGGCCGTTGGTGTTGAACCATCGTTCGTCGCGCTGCACGAAGACGGCCTTACTTTCGGGCGTGACGATCTCGATGCGTTCGAGTTCGATCATGGACGGCGCGTCGATCTCTTTCGCGTAAAACGCCATCGCGTCGAACGATTCGATGTAGTCGTGCAGCGCGTCGTCGACTTGCATAGGGATTTCGGTGCGGTTGTCTTCATCGGCGGGTCCGGGGGACGAGACGAAGAGGAGCGCTTTGCCGCCGCCCAGCCGCGGGCCGAGGGTGATGCGCGTGTACGGGAAGTTGCCGCTGAGCATGATCGTCGGCGGGTTGTCGTCGGGCCGGCGATCGGTCTTTGCGGGCGTCGGCGCGAGGCCGATCAGCAGCGTGAGCAGGCGATCGATGGTGGCCGTTCGGGCGGGGTAGTCGCTGGGGTATTGGACGCGCCATCGGCCGGACGCTCGACTGATGTGCAGGTCGACGCCGGGGAGTCGCTCGTCGGCGATGAGCATCACGTCGTTGATGCGTCGCGCTTCGATCGGCAGGTCGAAAAACGTGTCGGGCGGCGTGTGCGTTTCGGTCGGCGCAGGATCGCCCGTCTGCGGCGCGGGCGATGGGCCTTGGTTTTGCCGCGTGGTGAGCGTCAGCGCGAGCAGCGCGAAGCCGAGCACGAGCACCAGTCCGATGACGGTTTTGGTATTCATCGTGGGTCCCTTCGCTTACGCGCGTCGCCTGGCGAGCCCGACGCCCAGGCCGGTCAGCAGGATGACCGCGGGCATCCCGACCCAGAGGATGAGTCGGGTCGTCTTCAGCGCGCTATCGCTCATCGGCTCGATGCGGCGGAGGTCCTGGATGCGCGGGCTCGCGGCGATGAGGTCGTCTTCGTGTGCGAGCCAGCAGACGCTGTTGACGAACAGGTCGGAGTTGCCGGGGTAGAGCACGCGGGCGCCGGGGCGGTCGGCGAGGAACTTGCCGCGCGTGCCGTCGGGCAGGGCGGCGAAGGTGAGCACCTCGTCGGTCGCCCAGGTCGCGCTGCCGAGGGTCACGAGCCTGGCCTCGCCTCGCTCGGCGGCGGCGGCGATGAGGACGCGGTCGCGCTGGCTTTCGGGTTCGGCGTCGTATTCGCCGGTCTCGTTGTCGGCGACGGATTCCTGCACGTGCATGACCGGCGCGTCGAGTTCGACGAGCGGGATGTGCTCGACGCCTGCGGTCGGTTCGAGCGCGACGGGGATCGGATAGGAGAAGAAGGTGTCGATGCCGTTGAGCGCATCGCCGACGAGCGCGGACTTCGGCCAGTCGCTGACGACGAAGTTGTTGGTGTACTTTCGGTTCTCGCCGTCCTCGTCTTCGGACTGGAGTTGGGCGGCGCTGAGGTAGAGTTTGGCGTCGATGCCGAAGCCGGCGAGCAGGTCGGCGAGCGCATCGTTCGGGGCGTCTTCGCGGACGGTCGGCGCGGTGTCGGGGTTGGCGTAGAGCATGACCATCGCGCTGTCGCCGAGGGCCAGTCGCTTGTTGAGGAACTCGGCGACGGCGTTCTTATTCGTGTTGTCCAGCGATTCTCGGCGGCTGATGTCCGGGCGGAAATAGGGCATCGTGATCCAGACGGCGCGTTGGCCCTCGCGCGGCAGGGGCGGGTCGCTGCCGACCGGGTCGCTCCATTCCGCGACCTCGAAGTCCATACGCAACAGCCGCTTGGCGACCTCGTCGTAGACGCCCTCGATGCGCTGCTGCTCGGAGCCGGTGACGGAGATCGCGCGCAGCCCGATGTTCGAGCGGACAAAGACGATCAGCGGCGGCGGGTCGAGGCGGATGCTGATGAGCGCGCCGGTGAGTTGCTCTTCGCCGACGAAGAGGTCGTTAACCTCGCCGGCCGCGGACTCGCCGGTGCCGCGGAAGAGGAGTCGCGCGGGCAGGACGCGCGCGTCGCCGCCGGCGGTCACCAGCACGCAGGGCTCGTCGTTGAGGATCGCGCGGGCCTCTTCGTAGCGCAAGGGCGGGAGGACCTGGAGCAGCGGCTCGGCCTCGGTCTTCACGGTTTTCGCGAAGCGGGGGACCTGCTGCACCATCGCCGCGAGGGTGTTCTGCGCCGAGCGCGCGGCCTCTTGCATCTCTGGCTTGGCGAGCGGATCGATCGCGACGCCGCGGCGGAGTTGGTCGGCCTTGCCGGGCGTGTCGGGTAGCGTGCTGCCGACGAGTTGGAGGATGTACTGCTGGATCTCGGCCATGAGCGCGGTGTAGTCGGGCAGGTTCCGGCCGGCGTCGGGGTCGCTGGGATCGATTTCGCCGGGCGTTTGCAGGCGGGTCTGCCAGTCTCGGCCGAGCATCGCGTCGCGCTGCTGCCGGAGCCGCTCGGTTTGGTCCTGCAGCCGGAGGTACTGGCTGTGCAGGTCGGCGAGCCGTTGGGTCTGGATCGAAGCGGGGCGCATCGGCGGCGGGTTATCGACGATGTCCTGCAGCCACTGCGCGATCTGGTCGATCGTCTCGGCGTAGCGCTCGACGAGAAGAAAGCCCATCGCGATCGATCGGCGGATGTCGGCGGTGTCGTCGGCGAACATCGCGTCCATCTCGGCGAGGAGGGTTTCGCGTCGATCGGTCTCGGTGTCGAGGTCGATGTGCCGGACGTCGAGGGTCGCGCTGGCTCGGCCGTATTCGTCGAGCAGGTCGCGGATGCGCTGCTGCTGATCGGGCGAGATGTCCTGGCCGCCGAGCATGCTGACGACGCGGTGCGGCGTGTCGAGCGTGTCGAGCACGGCCCGTGTCTGATCGGACAGGCTGTAACGCCGGGTCGAGGTGAGGTCGTAGCGGACATAGGCGCGCGCATCCGGCGAGAGGCCGCGGTATTGCCAGTAGACGACGTAGTTCGCGATGACGACGATGCCGACCGCGGCGAGCGCGCGCAGCACATACCAGGTCGGATCGATCTCCCAGGCGAAGAAACCCTGGCGGGTCGACGCCTGGTAGTAGTGGTGGTTGTTGTGCCAGCCCTCGCCGAGGGTGAGCAGAGCCAGGGCGAGGCTGTTCTTGCT
>JBMYUK010000314.1:0-3779 GCA_049605275.1 Phycisphaeraceae bacterium | reverse complement strand
CAGCGCGTACTCGGCGAGGATGGCCGTGATGTGCTCCATCACGACGGTGAGCGCGAGGTGGACACGCGGCGGGAAGCGGTCGACGAAGTCCTTGTTGAACTCCTCGGCCATGGCCGTGATCTCGATGCCGTCCGCCCCTCGCGAGATGTCGTTTGCCGCGCCCGTTCCGCGTCCGCCGCAGCCGACGAGTCCGACCTTGAGCGTCGGGCCGGCCTGGGCGTAGGCGAGAGGTGAGATCGAAGCGAGCGCCGCGGCACCGGCCGAGGCCTTGATCATTTCGCGGCGAGTCATCCAAGAGGGTTTCATACAGTTCCTTTCAAGTAACGCAAGAGGCAGCTTTCAAACAACATCTTATCTTATGCGTGATCGCGAAAAGAGACGACCCCGAGTCTCGAAGATTACCGTTGACGAGCGTATCAAAGACGCTATACTCTTACCCCACAACCGAATACTGCCTTGATCAAGAGTGACCGAGGGACGGGCCCGTTGAAGTCACCGCAACCGCGTTTGCCACGCAAACGAGAGGTGCGAAATCCCACCCCGCATCAGCCGCGTGCTGTGCAGGGGCAGATCAAGAGCGGCCGGCAGCCCGCGTGACACACGCTCGACGACCCGCCCCTCTTGCTTCTGCAACGAGGGGTTGTTTGATTGGGGCCCAGCCCTGTTTAGCGGGCGGCCTCGGCCGCTTTTACGAACCGGAGCGACCTCCCATGAGCTACGTCAAATCACTGAAAGCCAAAGAATGCGGCGCCGAGTATCCGATCGAGCCGCGCACGATCTGCGACGTCGACTTCTCGCCCGTCGAGGTGCAGTACGACTACGCCGCGATGAAGGGCAAGGTCACCCGCGAATCGATCGAGGCCGGGCCGCTGTCGCTGTGGCGTTACAAGGACCTCTTGCCTATCGAGGGCGAACCTAAAACCGGCTACCACTCCGGCTGGACCCCGCTCGTCAAGGCCGACAACCTCGCGAAAAAGCTCGGCGTCGACGAACTCTACATCAAAGACGACTCGTGCAACTACCCCAGCTACTCGTATAAAGATCGCGTCGTGTCCGTCGCCGTGACCAAGGCGATCGAGTTCGGCTTCGACACCGTCGGGTGCGCGTCGACCGGCAACCTCGCGCACTCCGTCGCCGCACACGCCGCGATCGCCGGGCTAGACTCGTTCGTCATGGTGCCGCACGATCTCGAAGAGGGCAAGATCGTCGCGACGCGCAGCTTCGGCCCCAAACTCGTCAAGATCAAAGGCAACTACGACGACGTCAACCGGCTCTGCGCGCAGATCGCCGACAAGTACGGCTGGGCCATCGTGAACGTGAACCTCCGACCGTTCTACACCGAGGGCGCGAAGACGCACGGCTTCGAGATCGCCGAGCAGATGGGTTGGAAGCTGCCTCGGCACACGGTTTCACCCGTCGCCGGCGGCACGATCCTGCCGAAGATCTGGAAGGCCTACCGGGAGTTCATCGAGTTGGGGCTGGTCGAAGACAACAAGCCCGCGATGTACGGCGCCCAGGCCGCCGGCTGCAATCCGATCGCCAAGGCCGTGCAGGCCGGCGAAGAACTCTTCCACCCTCAGAAGCCCGACACGATCGCCAAGTCGATCGCCATCGGCAACCCCGCCGACGGCTACTACGTGATCCAGCACATCAACGAGTCCGGCGGCTACGCCGAGTCCGCGACCGACCCCGAGATCATCGCCGCCACGCGACTGCTCGCCGAGACCGAGGGCATCTTCACCGAGCCCGCCGGCGGCACGACGCTGGCCTGCGCGATGAAGCTCATCGAGTCCGGCAAGATCCCGCGCGACGAATCCATCTGCGTCTGCATTACGGGCAACGGCCTGAAAACCATCGAGGCCATGGACGGCCAATTCGAAGACGTCGAACCCATCCCCGCGAAGATCGGCGATTTTGACGCGATGATGGCGGCGATGAAGGAAGCGGACGAGCCGGCCCCGGTCGCAACCACATAAGCGTCGGTGGGATGGGCGTCCCGCCCGTCGTTGGGCCAGTGGCCCAAATCCGCCACCTTTTACACTGTTTTACACGATTTGTTCGCGGCGTTGCCGCGACGACAGGCGAGACGCCTATCCCAACTGAAACCAAACTACAATATATACCGGCGGTCGCCCCGCCCGGAGAATCACGATGTCCGACACGATCACCGTTACCATCCCCGCCGCGCTTCGGCCCCAGGTCGAAGGCAAAGAAGCGGTCGCCGCCCAGGGCGAAACCGTCGGCGCCGTGCTCGACGCGCTCAAGGCCGACCACCCCGCGCTCATCGAAAAGATGTTCCCCAACGGCGACGGCCAGATGAATCGCTCGATCAACGTCTACGTCAACGAAGAAGACATCCGCTTCCTCGACAACCTCGACACCAAGGTCACCGAGCGGGACCAGGTCGACATCATCCTCGCCATCGCCGGGGGCTGACTTGGAAAGGTGGGATGGGCGTCCCGCCCGTCGTCGAATCACAATCGACGGTCGAGACGGCCATCCCACACGGATTCGGAGACACCGTTCGCCTTTCTCCTCGGCCACACGCCGAGTGCCGTGCCTGATTTCTATCACCTCGAACAGGGAGCCTGGCCATGCCAGTGATCAAGCGAAAGTGTTGGTTGACCTTTGAAGGCGGCGCGCAGCAGCAGCCGCGCCTCTGGGAGATGTCGCAGAAGTTCCCCGAGGTCGTGTTCGACATTCGGCAGGCGAGCGTGCAGGAAGACATCGGCATCATGGCCGTGCTCTTCGAAGGCGAAGAAGAAGACATCCAGTCGGCGCTCGAGCACCTGACGAACAACGGCGTCAAGGTCGATCCGGTCGAAGGCGGCTCGCTCGTGGCGGGCTGATGATTTCGGATCTCGGATTGCTGATTTCGGATTGCCGAACCGCAGCCGGACGAGCCGTGTCAATACAAACACCAATTGATCGAAGCAGTGCAATCGATGACCGCAACTGAAACATCCGAAACCCGAAATCCGAAGTCCGAAATCGATCTCGCGCGCTACCACCGGCAGATGCTCCTGCCCGGTTTCGGCGAAGCGGGTCAGAAGAAGCTGCTGGGTGCGACTGCGCTCATCGTCGGCTGCGGCGCGCTCGGCACGGTGATCGCCAACATGCTCGCGCGGGCCGGCGTCGGCCGACTCGTCATCGTCGATCGCGACTTCATCGAGATGACCAATCTCCAGCGGCAGGTGCTCTTCGACGAAACCGATGTGAAAAACGCGATCCCCAAAGCCGAGGCCGCCAAAGCCAAACTCGCCACGATCAACTCGCAGGTCGACGTCAGCGCGGTCGTCGACGACGTCAACCACACGAACATCGAATGGCTCGCCGGCGTCAAACCCGACGGCAGCGACGCGACCGACTCGCCCGCCGGGGGAAAAGTCGACATCATCGTCGACGGCGTCGATAACTTCGAAACCCGCTACCTCGCCAACGACTGCGCCGTCAAGCACGGTATCCCCTACGTCTACGGCGGGGCGGTCGGCACCGTCGGCGCAAGCTACCCCATCCTCCCGCACACCACAAAAGCGGACTCGGCGGAGGGTGCTTCAGCACCCGGCTCTACTGAATGGGAAAAACAAGGCAAAGCCACCCCGTGCCTGCGCTGCATCTTCGAGCAGGCCCCACCCCCGGGCCTGAACCCCACCTGCGATACCGCGGGCGTCATCGGGCCGGCCGTCTCGATCATCGCGAACTACCAAGTCCTCGAAGCGATCAAGATCCTCACCGGCAACCTCGACGCGGTGAACCCGACGATGATCACGCTCGACCTC
>JBMYUK010000313.1:0-3809 GCA_049605275.1 Phycisphaeraceae bacterium | reverse complement strand
CTGCCACTCGCACGACACCGCGGTCTCGTCGCGGTAGAGCCCGAGCTTGATCGCGTGGTTGACCTTGCCCAGCGCGTCGGCAAACTTGAGGTCGGCCGGGGCATCGAGCACCGGGTTGCCGCCGAGGATCAGCAGCGTGTCGATCTCGCCGCCCGCCATCTTGTCGACTAGCGAGGACAGACCCGAGACCTGCCCGGTTGCCTCGGCCGAGGGTTCGTCGCTGTACGTGATCGTCGCGTCGAGGTTGCTGCGGCCGTTAGAGTCGATCGCGTGGCCGTTGATCGCGTGGACCAAGGCGTGAACCTCCGGGGGCTGACCGCTGCCGGTCACGACGATGCTCTGACCCGCATTGGCTTTCAGATCGCTGACGAGCTTATCGACGTAAGCCTGCTCGTTCTCGCTGAGCGTCGCGGGCTCGGGCACGCCCAGCCCCAGGCCGGAGGCGACCGCGTTGAGCAGGTGCGCGATGCGCGACGGCTTCACCGGCAGACGCTCGTCCGCCGCCGACCCCGTCACCGTCATCGCCGACTCCGCGACGTACATGCGGTTCATCTTCTTGTCGGTGTCGACCGACTTTCGGCCCTTCGCCCAGCCCTTGGCGTTGGCCGTGGCGCTCGGGTGCGTGCTCAAAAAGTCGCAGTCGAAGCAGGCGATGATCTTCGCCTTCGAGACGTCGTACTGCGTGCGGACGACCTTGCCGTCGAACGCGAGCCTGCTGCCTTCGATCGCGCTGTCCTGGCCCAAGGGCTCGTAGGTGACCCACGTCATCTTCGGCATCGCGGCCTTGAGCTGAGCCTTCAAACGCAGGGCCGTCGGCGAACCCGTCGGTTCGGATAGCACGGCGAACTTCGCGCCGCCGTCGTCCGCCTTGAGTTCGCCCGCCTTCGCGGTCATCCAGTTCTCGAAGCTCGTCCACGAGCTGCGCGATCGCGACGCGCCCTTGCCCACCAGCACGTCGCGCAGCCGCTCGGGGTCGTACTGCTGCAGCGTCAGCGCCTGGTCGTAGATATCCGTCGCGTAGCCGGCCTTGGGATGCGACTCGACCTTGATCGGCCGGCCGTCGAAGCTGGACACCAGCATCGGGTGCGCCACCCCGCCGCGCTCCGCCATCGACGCAAAATAATTCGGCACGCCCGGGATCAAGTCCTCCGGCCGAGCCGCGAACGGCGCCAACTCTTCCTTCGGCCAACGGCGACAGCCCGAAAGCGTCAGCCCCGCCAGCGCCAGCGACGCGCCCGCTAACTTCAAGAACGTGCGCCGCGAGACCTCCTGGATCTCTTCCGGGTCGTAGCCTTGAAACTCGTCGCCGAGTTGCTCGAGCAGCTCGGGCGCATTGGCCCGCTCTTCGAGCGAGCGCCAGTAGGCCTGTCCGGTGATGTGGTCTTCGAGTGTCGACACGTGTTTATCCAATTGGTGATCTGGTGACATTTGATCTGGTGAAGTTTCAAGGCGCGTCATCTAAGGTATCTGACTAATAACTTCACCCAATCACCCAATCAAACTTGCTTCTTACCGGTGGCAGGTCGAGCAGGACTGCATGTAGGCCGGGTTGTTGATCTCGTACTCTTCTTTGAGCATCCGCCCGAGCCAGAGCTGGGCCATCTGCTCGTCGCCCTCTTCGATTTCGCCCGCGGCGATCTGTTCTTTCACGCGTGCATCGTCCAGCGGCGACCAGTCCATCGTCGTGATCTCCGGAAGCGGACGCAGGTACTTCTCTGGCTCGCGGTGGCACTCCAGGCACCATCCCATCGAGAGGTTTTGCACCTGGTACACCCCGGCGATCGAGTCGTCGGTCCCGGCTCCGCCCATCTTGTCGACTCGGCCGTGGCAGGTCACGCAGCCGACACCCTTGTTCACGTGCGCCGAGTGATTGAAGTAGGCGTAGTCGGCGAGGTCGTGGACCTTGATCCAGGGCACGGGCTCGCCGGTGAAGTAGCTCTCCCAGACGGGCCGGAGGTTGAGCGAGTTGCGGTGCGCGCCCGGGTAGCCGGTCTCGATGCCCGTGGCCGGGTCGACCTTGGGGGCGTGGCAATTGATGCAGGTCTGCGTCGGCGGGATGGCGGCGAAGGCGGCGTCTTCGACGGTGTTGTGACAGGTCCGACAGTCCATGCCGAGCTTGCCGACGTGCGTCGCGTGGCTGTAGGGCACGGGCTGATCGGGCTGGTAGCCGACGTTCAGCGTCTCCGCCGAGCCGCCATAGATCACCAAGGGCGGCACGACCGCGGCCCCGCCGAGGACGGACACCACTAAGAGCGGCAACAGGTAATTCGCCCACTTGGGGAAGACAAACTGATCGGTCTGTTCGTAGGACAAAGTGCTCGTCTCTGCTGGCCGGTCCGCGACGGATCGCAAATGACCTTGGGTTAATGCCCCCGAGATCCTCGCGGATCGAGCGCTACACGATAGCCACTCTCGCGCGGGACGGCAAAGCGTTCAAACCAATAAAATTCAACGCGACCCGCTCGCTGAGAATCGTTTGCAAAACAAGGCCTAAACACAACACCCAACCCATCGACACCCCAACAACCATCTGTGCATTTATACGGCAAACGCACGGCGTTCATACCCCAAGCGCACGCCCGCTCGGTCGCGAAAACACAAGCATCAGCACCGCGCCCATCGCCACCAAGCCCCCCGGCAACACCGCGCCCATCAATACCGCACCCAACACCCCCAGCAACGCACCCACCACCAACACCCCCCACACCTGGTACATCCCCTTCAAATAGCTGCCCGCCTCCACCGGTCGGCCGTCCCACACCGCGCGAAAGCAATAACTCCGAAGCAACAGCACCGCCGCGCCGAGCAACACCAGCCAGGCGATCGACACCCCGACCAGCACCGATCCCGCCAAACGACCGCCGGATGACCCCTCGGCCGCCGACACCCCCGGCTGGGTCAACAACACCGCGATCAACGCCCCGCCCGACACCACCAACAACCCGATCCAAGAACGCCAGCCCGCGCGCAACGCCTCGGCGGGCAACAACTGGGCGCGTCCCTTGCGGTCGGTCGTCGGCATCATCAAGCTCCTGTCGGCGTGAAATCGGTCCGACGCAGAGTGTACCAAGCCCCGCCGCTGCGCCGCCTCCGCGCCCCGCCAAACGCTACCCTATCTCGCGATGACCAAGCTCTGCGTCCCGATCACGGTCGACACCGCCGAACAGGCCCTCGACGACGCACGCGCCGCGCAAGCCGCCGGTGCCGATCTCGTCGAACTCCGCCTCGACCGCTTCACCGACGACCCCGACGCCGCGGCAGAGATCGTCCGAAACTGCCCGCTGCCCTGCATCGTCACTATCCGGCCCAACTGGGAAGGCGGCGACTACGACGGCGACGACATGCACCGCGTCGCACTCATCGAACACCTCGGCGTCGCCTGCGCCGGCCAGGGCCCGGCCTACTTCGACATCGAACTCGCCGCCTACGAACGCTCGGCCAACCTCCGACAGAAAGTCAACCTCGTCGTCGATCACCCCGATCAGCCACGACCCACCGACACCGGACTCATCCTCTCCTCCCACGACTTCGACACCCGACCGGCCGACCTCACCCGCCGCATCCGCGCGATGATCGACTTCCCCGCCTGCCGCGTCGTCAAACTCGCCTGGGCCGCACGATCCCTGCGCGACAACCTCGAAGCCTTCGAGATCGTCGCCGACCGGCACAAGCCCGCCATCGCGCTGTGCATGGGCGAGTTCGGCCTGCCCTCGCGCGTCCTCGCCAAGAAAGTCGGTGCACTCCTCACCTTCGCCGCAATCGACCAAGACCGCGGCACCGCGCCCGGACAACCCACCGTCCACGAACTC
>JBMYUK010000312.1:0-3820 GCA_049605275.1 Phycisphaeraceae bacterium | reverse complement strand
GCTCATCACCCGAGACCCAACACAAATCACCCAAGACCCACGCCCCGTCGCGTGGGTCTTTCCCATGCGCGAACGCGCTTCTCAACGCCAACGCCCCGTTCGCGCCGATAGAGTCTGAGTGATGTATCTATCGACCGACAACACCATGACGCCAACCCGCCCACCCGCCAAACGACGGCCGGCTCTCCTCGCGATCGCGCTGTGCCTGACGCTCGCGCTGCTCGCGCCGACCGCCGCGGCCAACCTCGAGTCGGCCCTGCTCCACCACCTCAGCAGCGCCGACCTCCGCGGCACGCAGGTCTCCATCTGCGTCATGGACGTCAGCGACCGCGTCCTGCTCGCCGAGATCGACGACCAGCGCGAGATGATCCCCGCTTCCAACATCAAACTCGTCACCGCCGCCGCCGCGCTGCACACCCTCGGCAAGGACTTCGCCTTCTCAACCAAGCTCAAGCTGCTCGGCATCGAACAAGCGCCCGCCGGCGACGGACTGCCCGCGCTCGTCGTCGAGGGCGACGGCGACCCCGCCTTCGGCTCGCCCGAAGTCCTCGACGACGCCGGCTACAACGTCGATCAGCTCCTCGGCTGGTGGCTCGACGCCGTCGAAAAAACAGGACTCGACCGCTTCGGCCAACTCATCGTCGACGACCGCATCTTCGAGCACGGCCCCGATCAACGCGTCCACCCGACCTGGCCCAAAAACCAACTCCACAAGTGGTACTGCGCGCAGGTCATGGGCATCAACTTCTACGACAACTGCTTCCGCATCAACGCCTCGCCCACACGCACCGGACAAGATGCTCGCGTTAGCGTCTATCCCTTCGGCCCGTTCGTTCAGACCGAGATGCGCCTCACCACCGGCCGAGCCGACCAGTGGGACATCATCACCCGACCCGACGCCAACCGCATCAGCCTCCGCGGACAACTCCGCAACCGCCAGCAGCAAGACGTCGCCATGCACGACCCGTCGATGGTCTTCGGCGAACTACTCAAGCACGAGTTGGGCAAACGCGGCATCCGCGTCGGCGACGTCGTCCGACCCGCCGGCGATCAACGACTGCCCGAAGGCCGCGTCCTGCACCAGATCAACACGACCCTCCAGGCCGTACTCAACCGCGTCAACCAGGACTCGATGAACCTCTACGCCGAGGCGCTGCTCAAACGTTGCGGCCACGCGATCACCGGCGCACCGGGCACGTTCGAGAACGGCGCCGCCGCCGTCAGAGCCTACCTCGCCAAACGCATCGCCGACCCCACCCTCGCCGCCTCGGTCAAACTCGTCGACGGCTCGGGCCTCTCACGCGACAACCGCGTCAGCGCCAGAGCCCTCGTCGAAGTCCTCCGCGTTCAGGCCAACGGCGACGACTTTAGACCCTTCATCGCCTCGCTCGCAAGGCCCGGCGAAAAGGGCTCGCTCGCCCGACGATTCAACGACCCCGATCGGCCCCTCGCCGGCCATCTCTACGCCAAGACCGGCACGATCAACCACGTCTCCGCTCTCTCCGGCTACCTCGTCTACCCCGATCCCGATAAAGACAACGCCGCCAAAGTCATCGCCTTCAGCATCCTCGTCAACGGCCACGACCTCAAAGCCGCACGCAACATCTCCGCCGTCACCATTCGACGCATGCAAGACCGATTCGTCCACATCATCGACGAACAACTCGCCCCCGACCCCGTCGCCCAACCCTAGCGCACATACAAGAAGTTGCCATCAATAGCCGGAGACTCACGGGCTCAGGACGCGAAAGCGGTTGTTTGCGGTGACACCCAGCCTGTTCTCGTGTCCGGCGTCCGTAGGCCGCCGGCTGTTTTCAACTTCTCGTACGTATTCTTAGAACGGCCTGGGATCTGGTGCGCTTGTTTCTCGGTCGGGACCAACTCTTTAGCCGCCGGGCAACGCCCGGGGGTCAAGCCATCGGGCGTTGAATGCGCTTCGAAAGCCCGACGCAAAGGATGACGCGGCGAGCGCTCGCTCACCGCGCGGCGCAACCGGTTCAGTTCACCGCCGGGGCTTCTTTGAGTTCGAACGACTCGACCGAGCGGACCAGTTCCTGTGACACCGTTTCCCATTCTTTCTGGAGCGTGGTCGCGGTGGCAAGGTAGACGCGGTTGTCGACTTGCACGGCCTTGGAAAAGAAGCGAAGCGGCAGGCCGTTCTGCACGCCCTTGTAGTGGTAGCGCAGCACGCCGTCGGTGTTCGTCTTCTCGATGACGGTCAGGCCCATCTGCTCGAACTCCTTCATCGAGATCTGGTCGTACGCCTCCATGGTCCCGGCGAAGGGCTGGGCGATGAGATTGACGTTGGACGAGAAGCCGTCCTTGGCCGCCATGAAGTGGATCGCGATCGTGCCGATGCCGTCGGCTGCGAAGGCGGGGCGTTCGAAGTCGAACTCCAGGGTTTCTTTGGCCTCCTGCGCGGCGAACCCGCAGGCGAAACAGACGACGGCGATCAGAGCGGTTTTCATAGCGTGTTCCTCGGTGATAGAAGTTTGAGACATCGTATCAGCACCGGTCTCGCACGCGCGATCGTGTCTGAGCCCGACACTCTTAGAAGGTGTACGAGAAGTGCTTTAGGTGGGATAGGCGTCTCGCCTGTCGTCGCGACAAAGTCGTGAATGTCAAGACTTTGGGCTGCACCCAAATGGCGGGCGAGACGCCCACCCCACCTTGTCGTTCACGTTCTCAGGACTCGCCGACGGCGACCGACGGGCGATCGAAGACCGCGGCCGCGGCGCGGTGGACGGTGGCGTGACGGTTGGCGAGTTTGTTGTGGTCGGCGTCGTAGCCGCCGCCGATGACGCAGGCGGTCGGGACGCGATGGCTTCGGCACGTTTCGATCACGTAGCGGTCGCGATCGTAGAGCCCCTGGTCGGTGAGCGCGAGGTGGCCGAGGCGGTCGTCGAGGTGGACGTCGACGCCCGCGTCGTAGATCACCAGGCTCGGCTCGACTTCGTCTAAAAGCCGGGGGAGGTTTCGGTGCAGGATGTCGAGGTATCGATCGTCGCCGACGCCTTTGTCCAGGGGGATATCGAGATCGCTGGGCGGTTTCTTGGCGGGGAAGTTTTTTTCGCAGTGCATCGAGAAGGTGTAGACGCGCGGTTCGTCTCGGAAGATCGTGGCCGTGCCGTCGCCGTGATGGACGTCGAGGTCGACGATGAGGACGCGCTCGACCTGTCCGCGGATGAGGAGTGTTTGCGCGGCGACGGCGAGGTCGTTGAAGATGCAAAAGCCCGAGCCGAAGGTTCGGTGGGCGTGGTGCGTGCCGCCGGCGGTGTTGCAGGCCAGGCCGTGCTCGAGCGCGAGTTCGCAGGTGAGGAGCGTCCCTGCGACGGCGGTGCGGGTGCGCTCGACGAGCCCTTCGGACCAGGGCAGTCCGATCCTGCGGACGGCGTCGTGTTCGATCGTGCCGTCGAAGAACGCGCGGACGTAGGCCGGGTCGTGCACGGACGCGATCAGATCGAACGAGCCGATGTCGGGGCAATAAAACTGCTGTTCGCTCGCGACGCCTTGCGCGATGAGCAGGTCGCGCAGGATGCCGAACTTCGGCATCGGAAAGCGGTGCCCGTCGGGCAGCGGGGTGACGTAGGCGGGGGAGTAGACGAGCGGTAACATGCGTTGAGTCTAGGCGGCGAGATTTCAGGCAACGGTGCGAAAGCGCAAAGCAATTGATTTGAAACCACAGATATACACGGATGAACACAGATAAGAAAAATATCTGTGTGAATCGGTGTGCATCTGTGGTTTCAATAATCGAATCGGGTTTGCGGTGGGTATCGCAAGGGCTCCACCCACCCTACAAAGAAGATGAGTCAAGTTT
>JBMYUK010000311.1:0-3826 GCA_049605275.1 Phycisphaeraceae bacterium | reverse complement strand
ACCAACTCATGACCACCGTCAAGGGCATCGGCCACCGGCGAGCGCTACGAGCCCTGGTCCTGCCGACCGATCAACTCGCCGCCGCCATCGCCGACCGCGACATCAAGCTCCTGCAAACCATGCCCGAGGTCGGCAAGAAGACCGCGGAGACGATCGCGCTGACGCTGCGCGATCGGGTCGAGTCGTTCCTCGATGCCCCGCGCGCGGTGTCGCCCGGCGACCCGGACCTCGCGCTCGACGCGGGCGCCGGCGCGACCGGTGCGGCCGTAGGTTCTACAGGCGGGCTCTCGCGCGGCGCGGTCGAGGCGCTGGTGACGCTGGGCGAAGACCGCGTGCGCGCGGTGGCGTGGGTCGATCAGGTCATGCAGGCCGAGGATCGGCCGGACAGCGTCGAAGCGCTCGTCGCCGCGGTATACCGGCTCAAAGCGGGTTGACCCTGTCCGCCTCACGCGGTGGCAGGCCGCCTATCATGAAGGTGCGGGAATAGGTTGCCCGCCCGCCTTGTTGAATGGCTGACCCGGAGACAGACCATGCACCCATTGGTATTGCCTTGCCTCGTGTTCGTGTTGCTGCTGGCTGGCTGCGCGAGGGACTCGACGCCTTACACCGAACAGACCGCGGAGATCGATCCTGCGATGAACGACGCCGACAACAACCCGACGACCCCGCCCGCGGAAGACGAAAAAGTGGAGCTTAGCGACGCGCAGTGGCGCGAGATTCTCAGCGACGAAGAGTTCTACGTCCTCCGCCGATCGGGTACTGAAAGACCGGGCACCGGCCGGTACCTCGACCAAGGCAAAGAAGACAAGGGCGCGTACCACTGCGTGGGCTGCGGCAACCACCTCTACGACGCAAAGCACAAGTTCCACTCCGGCTGCGGCTGGCCGAGCTTCAATCAGGAAGTCCGCAAGGGCGCGATCACCGAGCACCGCGACACCTCGCACAACATGGTCCGACTCGAGATGCGGTGCGCCCGATGCGACGGGCACCTCGGCCACATCTTCGAAGACGGCTTCGATCAGCCGACGGGCCTGCGGCACTGCGTCAACGGCGTCGCGCTGATCTTCGTACCCGAAGGTGAAGACCCCCAGGCCGTCATCAAGGCGCACCGCGAGAAGTACGCGAATCGGTGAGCGTGTCTTTGTTGGATGTTCAGCGACAAGACGCCAAGCGAACTCAGCTTCGAGCGTCAAGTCAAGCCATTGGCCACAAGAAGGCGCAAGAAGTACAAAGAAGCGTTTTTATTTCTTTGAGACTATCGATCAATCCAAATTCAAGTCCGCAGTCTGCCCGCCGGGGGCACGCAGCGAGGGTTCTACCGAGGTTTATCGAAAGTCATCTTTGTCTTCTTTGTGTCAGCTTTGTCCCGGTTCTTTTCCGGGCTTTTCGGCGTACTCGGCGGCTTGGGGTCGAAGCGGATATGTTTTGGGTATTGACCCAGCCTCACGCCGGCCCTAATTTGTAGTTCGACGCATTGCTCCAAGGAAACCCACGTGACGACCAAGACTAAGACCAAAACCCCGCCGACGAAGCTGGACGTGCCGCTGCTCGATTTGAAGGGCCAGTACGCCGCGCTCAAAGACGAGGTCATGCCGGTGGTCGAGCGGGTGTTGGACGGCCAGTATTTGATCAACGGGCCGGAGGTCGGCGAGTTCGAGTGCGCGGCGTCGGGGTATTGCGACGTGCCGTTCGCCGTGGGTTGTTCATCGGGGACCGACGCGTTGATCCTGTCGATGATGGGGCTCGGGATCCAGCCGGGCGACGAGGTGATCACGTCTCCGTTCACGTTTTTCGCGACGGTGGGTTCGATCCATCGCCACGGAGCGAAGCCGGTGTTTGTGGACATCGATCCCGAGACGTTTAATTTTGATGCCGAGCAGTTGGAAGCGGCGGTGAACGAGAAGACGCGCGCGATCGCGCCGGTGCATCTTTTCGGCCAGTTGGCGGACATGGACACGGTCCTCGACGTCGCGGAGAAGCACGATCTCAAGGTCATCGAAGACGCGGCCCAGTCGATCGGCGCGAAACAGAACGGCGCGCCCGCCGGGTCGCTGGGCGATTGCGGCTGCTTCAGCTTTTTCCCCAGTAAGAACCTCGGCGGCGCAGGCGACGGCGGGCTCATCACCTGCCGCGACGAAGACCTTTACAAGCGCCTGCTTATGATGCGCAACCACGGGGCGCACGAGCGCTACTACCACGACGAGGTCGGCGGCAACTTCCGCCTTGATACGCTGCAGGCCGCGTACCTGCACATCAAGCTCAAGCACCTCGATGCCTGGCACGAAGGCCGACGTCAGAATGCCGGGTTCTACGACGAGGGTCTGAAAGACGTCGAGCAGGTGAAGACCCCGGTCATCGCCGAGGGTAACGAATCGATTTACAACCAGTACACGCTGCGCGTCGAGGACCGCGACGAGTTGCAGAAGTACCTCGGCGAAGCGGGCGTCGGCAGCGCGATCTACTACCCGCTGTGCATGCACGAGCAGAAGTGCTTTAGCTACCTCGGCTACACCACCGGCGACTTCCCCGAAGCCGAGCGCGCCGCAAGCGAAGTCCTCTCGATCCCGATCTACCCGGAACTCAGCGAAGAGCAGCTTGGACACGTGGTGGAGACGATCAAGAGCTTTTACGCGTAAAGACTTATTGTTGATCGGGTGGCCGGCGTCTGATTCCTCAAAGCCTCGGAACGAGCCGCCCAAGACGCACGAAGGACAACTCGTTACGAGGCATCGCAGGCGCTTTCGCTGTGACCTCGTGTTTGCATAGCGGGTTCGGATGCGGTTGCGCTGCTCATGCTTAGCATGTGGTGTGTACGCGAAACTCTGCGTGATTTATTTACATATGATGCGGGTTGTCGGCCCTGCTGAGGCTTCGCGTGTTCGGCGTCGCGTCACTTGACGCCGGGATGAACAGAGCGGCATACCCTTGTTTTTACAAATCAATTTTCGGGCTATCCTCGTGAACTGCGTTGCGATCGCGCTGTGGGTTGCGGTGTGCCCGTGTGTGGCCAAAGACCAACCTGCGGAGCCTGTGATCGATAGTTCGGACGACGGTCGACCCGACTACGAGTACACCGGTCGGCACCTGGAAGACTGGTCGAGGTACCACCCTTGGCCGACAGAGGACCCGTTCTTACCGCTCAAACGAATCGACTTGCCGGGGACCGACGGCTGGCGGTTGAGCCTGGGCGGTTCGGCTCGGGTGCGGTTCGAGGCTTGGGAGGACTTCGCCGCCTCCGCGGCCAACGACGACACCTTTCTGCTCGGCCGGGCACGCCTCCACGCCGACTTGCACGCGGGCGATCGGGTGCGTGTCTTCATCGAGGGCATGACCGCGCACGCCACCGACCGCAGCCTGCCCGGCGGCCGACGCAACGCCGATGTCGATACCGCCGCGGTGCATCAAGCCTTCGCAGAGATCGCACTGCTGCAGGGCCTGGGCAAAGGCAGCGATTTTACGATCAAGCCCGGCCGACAGTCGCTGGGCTTCGGCAACGGCCGGCTGATCGGTCGAGCGGGATGGCGTGACAGCCTCTGGACCTGGGACGGCGTCACCGCCGAGTTCAAGACCCGCGGCTGGTCTTTCACTCCTCTCTGGGTCTTGTTCGTCCCGCCACGAAAATATGATTTCGATAGCTCGACCGACATCGCACTCTACGGCGTCTATTGCTCCGGGCCGGTCGCACAATCCGGGCTCCACGCCGACGCCTACGCCCTCACTTTCGACGACAACAACGCCCGCACATTCAACGGCACGACCGGCAGCGACACGCGCTACACTTTCGGTGGTCGCCTCTTTACCGAGCCAAACGACCAAGGACTGAGCT
>JBMYUK010000310.1:0-3859 GCA_049605275.1 Phycisphaeraceae bacterium | reverse complement strand
GTGCGTCGGCTTTTTTTTTAGACCGACCCCATGTATAAATCGATCATGCCAAACACCCTTCAATCGATCGACGCGCCGCCGACCAATGCATTTCTCAACGACACCGCGATGCGATGCGGCGTCCAGGTGCTCTCCGGCCAACCACTCTCGCGCGAGCAGGCGCGCGAGCTGACGGTCCTCGAAGGCAACGACCTCTACGATCTTTTCTTCTGGGCCAATAAAATCCGCACGCAATTCGTCGGACCCAACGCAAAGTTTTGCTCGATCGTCACGGGTAAGGTCGGCGGCTGCTCGGAAGACTGTTCGTATTGCAGTCAGTCCAAGCACTACGACACGCACGTCCAGCCCTCGCGGATGCGTGTCGATGAGATGGAGCAGGCCGCGGAGGAGGCGCTGGCGAGCGGCGCGTCGAGCTTTGGCATCGTCAACTCGGGCCGCGGGCCGACGGATAAAGAACTGGATTGGATGGAGCCGTTCTTCCGCAAGGCGGCAGCGGGGGGTGAGATTCGGCCGTGCGCGACGCTTGGCGAGTTACGGCCCGACCAGGCCAAACGGCTCAAGGACATGGGTGTCCAGCGGATCAACCACAACCTCGAGACAAGCCGTCGGCACTTCGGCAACGTGGTTTCGACACACTCGTATGAGGACCGCGTCCGCACGATCCGCACCGCAAAAGAAGCGGGCCTATCGATCTGCTCGGGCGGTATCTTCGGGCTCGGCGAAGACTGGGAGGACCGCCTCGACATGGCATTCGAATTGAGGGAGCTTGGCGCGGACGTCGTGCCGATCAACTTCCTCAACGCGATCCAAGGCACGCCGTTGCACGGCCAACGCGAGGCGCTCGAGCCGATGCAGGCGCTCAAGATCATCGCGATCTATCGGTTCATTTTGCCCGACCGCGAATTGAAGATCGCCGGCGGCCGAGAGAAGATTCTGCGCGACATGCAGAGTTGGATGTTTTTCGCGGGCGGGTCGAGTTTTCTGGTGGGCAACTACCTCACGACGTTCGGTCGCACGCCGCAGCAGGACCACCAGATGCTCAAGGACATGGGGATGAAGATTCACTTGTTCGACGAGCGCGAGGTCGAGGCGACGCCTGAGGCTGCCCCGGGTGCCGGTGCGGGGTCGTTGGGGGTCGATGCGGAGGCGAATAGCCTGATGGTGCGCCGCCGCGGCTCGGTGATGGCGCTGCCCGTGATCGAGGGCTGAAAGCGGGCCGATCGGCTGTAAAACCCGGTTCAGCGTGGCGACAGGACTAGCCGATAAACGACAGCAGCGCGACGGGAGTATGATGTTGCGTTGTTTTGCGTCGTTTTTTCTATGAAACCCGGACCGCTTGTGACTCTGATGATGCCGAAATTCAACCGCACGCCGCTCCGCCTGGGGCTGATGGTCCTCTTGCTCGCGATCGTCGCCGGTGCGACACTCATGGCGAACGCGCAGAGCACCGATCCGGCTGCGGCGACGACTTCCGCGGCGACCGGCTCGGCCGAAGATGCTCAGGCCGATGGGTCCGCCGCCGCTGCCGACGTCAACGAGCCGATTGACCTGAGCGATAATCCGCTCTATCGCATCCGCGACTTGTTCTTCTTCTCGCCGATCATCAACGGGATCATCGCCGGCCTGTCGGTCCTCGGGCTGCTGTTCTTTTTGTACTTCATGCTGGCGATCAATCGACGAACCTTTGCGCCCAGCGGCTTCGTCGACGAGGTCGTCAAGCTGGTGATCCGCGGCGACTACGAACGCGCGGGCGATGTCTGCCGACGCGCCCGCGGCGTGTTCGCGGCGAGCATCGTCCTCCGCTGTGTCGAGAACCACAGCCAGAATCACTCGGTCATGCTCGACATGATCGACACCGAAGGCCGGCGTCAGGCCGACATCGTCTGGAACCGCGTGAGTTACCTCGCCGACATCAGTAACATCGCGCCGATGCTCGGGCTGGTTGGCACGGTGCTGGGCATGATCAAAGCGTTCTACGGGTTGGAGCACGAGTCCGGCGGGGTCGACGCAATGGTGCTGTCGCGCGGCGTGGGCGAAGCGATGGCGACGACACTCTTCGGCCTGAGCGTCGGCATCCTGACGCTGGTGTTTTATTCCTTGACCAAGGCACGCGCGACGCGCACGCTCGCCGAGGCCGAGCAGGCCGTTCACATGATCGCCGACCACATCAAACGCGACGAGAAGCCGAGCGCGGTGAGCGCGATGCACGTCGGCCGACCGCCGCTGCGCGACTAAGATCGAACGAGTAAGCCATGGGTTTTGCCTCCGAATCCCGAGAACGCGCCCGCCCCGTCCTGCCGTTGGCGGGGATGGTGGACATCCTGTTTTTGCTATTGATCTTTTTCATGTCGACTTACTCGATGCGCGAGCAGGAGCTGCTGGTCGATGTCGGCTTGCCCGCCAGCGAGGCCGCCGAGCCCGGCTCGACGCAGGCGCTCAAAGTCGTCATCACCTACGACGACACCGGACGCGTCTTCCTCGGCGAGCGGTTGGTCGAACTCGATCAACTCGAAAGCGAACTCGCCCGGCTCGCGGAGATCGCGATCGATCAGCCCGTGATCCTTCGCGGCGACAAGTCGGCGACCGTCGGCTTGCAGTCGCGGATCATGGACGCGGCTTACGCCGTCGGGCTCGAAGACATCCGCTTGTCTCGCGTGGGCAAGGAGCAGTGATGTTTGCACGCAAGAAAAATAACGCCCGACATCGAGCTCCCGGCAGAAGTCAAGCGCGAACCCCTTTGTGTCTCCAAGCGATTACGTTCTTTCTTTGGCGTGATGGTCGCCTGCCCCGGCCCGGAGCCTTGGCGGCGGTCCTGTTGGGTTGCCTGCTTGTCCTGCCGACGGCGGCGCTCGCGCAATCGGACGCCGAGCATCAGCAGTTTCTGTTTGCGTACAAGCTATTGCAGCGGGGCGATGTCGACGAGGCCGCGGTCGAGTTCGAAGAGTATCTCGGCAAGTTTCCAGACGGCGAAAAGCTCGGCGATGCGCAGTATTACCGCGCGCTCCTGCACCGCAAGCAAGGTGACAACGCGAAAGCCGCGGCGCTCCTAGACAAGGCCGGCAAACCGACCATCGTCCCGGCTTACGCGATCAGCCTGCTGCACGGCCAGGTCCTCAGCGACATGGGCAAATACAAGGAGGCGCTTAACCCGCTCGAGACGATCAATACGGACGAGCTCAAGCCGAACGTCGCGGTGTCGGCGTTGTACCTCAAGGGCTTGGCGTATCGCGGGGCAGAGAATCTACCGGCCGCGGCGACGGCGCTGGCCGACGCGGCGCAGCTCGACACGCCGATGAAGGGCCGAGCGTTACTGGACCTCGCGAAGGTTCGAGCCCTGATGAAAGACACCGCCAAAGCGCTCGCCGCGCTCGACCGCTGCCTCGCGCTGGACGACCAAATGGTCACGCCCGAAGCGGCGCGTTTTGCCGGCGATCTCAGCTACAACCAACGCGATTACGACAAAGCGATCGACTACTACAACACCGTCGTATCGCGGCATCAGAGTTCGACGCATTTTGCTCCCGCGGTAGTTGGCCTGCTCTGGGCACAGTTCGCCGACGGCAGGTACGACGACCTGAAGTCGACCTTCGATACCTCGGTCGATGCCTTGCCCGTTCAGGATCGGCTGCCCGCGTACTACCTCGTCGGATCGGCCTACCAGGAGCAGGGCGATCACGCGAAGGCGGCGCAGATGCTGTTCCAGGTCTCCGGCGGCAGCGGCAGCCTGCCCATCCAGGAAAAAGTGCTTTATAAGCTCGCGCTCAGTCAATTCGAACTCGAGCAATTCGACCTGATGAAGTCGACCATCGAGCAACTGCTCAAGCGTTTTCCGCAGACCGATCTCGCGGTGGACGTCGCG
>JBMYUK010000309.1:0-3882 GCA_049605275.1 Phycisphaeraceae bacterium | reverse complement strand
GAAGCCGAAGGCGCTAATGCGCCGGGATCGGCCACAACGGAGACCAGGTCGGGCAGAGGCAGAGGCGGGACACCGCCAGCGACCTCAGCGACCGCAGCGACCAAGGCGCCGACCGCGAACGCGCCGACCAGCAACACACGCCCAATACGCATCGATCGATCATTTCGCATGACGCGATCATACCGGCTCGGCCGGCGCTGTTTCCTGTTTATCGCGCTTCGGCAACAGCGGCACGAACACGAACGCCAGCAGCGTAATCACGCCCGAGATCACGATCAGAGGATCAACCGGGTGCTTCATCCCGCTAAGCACCGTCCACAACCCCTCGGTCGCGGTCCCGTTGTAGACCGGCACGAGTTCGTCGTAGATCCGCCCGCCGATCCAGTCCGAGCCCATCCTCACGAAGTTCATCACGCCCATCAGGAACGCGAAGACGAACCCCTCGACGCGCCGCGGGCAGACCTCGGCGGCTAGCGACATCAGCGTCAGGACGCTCACCATGTAACAGACCCCGTAGGCGAAGCTGAGCACGACCAGCGTCTTCTTACCGACGAGACCGAGGTAGCCGAACGTCACCGCGGCGTAGACGAGGATGCTGAGGATCGCGAGTTGCCGAGTGCTTAAGCGCGGCCCGAGCACGAGCATGAACGCCAACGCACCGAGCACGTACCCCGCCTTCGCCCAGGCGTCGGCCGTGCCGTAGAACGCTTCGCTGATCTCAAGTGTCTCGGTCGCGTGGAGGTACATCGTCGCGGCGAGCCCTGGCTGGAACCAGAACATGCAGATGAAAACGAGAACGCCGAGCAGGGGCTTGGACGTCAGCGCGGCGCGAAAGCCCTTGGCCGTCGCCGCGACGCCCTCGGCATCGAGCCGGGACCTGGGCTCGCGCACGATCCACAGCGTGCTGATGAGCAGGACGATCGGCCCGGTCATCGCGACCAGCGCCCCGAACTCGATCGCCCGGTGCGGCTCGCCGATCTCCTTCGCATACTCCGCGAACCACCCGCCCGCCAGCGCCGCGAACACGCCGAGCACGCTCAAGACCGACCACTGGATGCCCTGGAAGCGTTTGATTTTATTGAGGCGTTGGCCGTGCTCAACCATCAGCGCATCGACCATGACGTCGCCGATAGCGGTGCAGAGCGCCGTGAGCGTCAGCGCGTAAACGAGGACGACCGGATCGGTGATCTTGAGGAGCAGCAGAAACGCCGCGGCCGCCACGACGCACGACACGATCAGGTAGCTCCGCCGCCGATAGCCGAACAGAGGGATGAAGTCCGCCAGCAGCCCGTACACCGGCTTGATGTACCAGGGGAAGGTCATCCAGAACGAGACGCCCGCCAACTGACTCGCGGTGTACCCGTGCTCGACCTTGTAGAAGTAATTGATCGGCTGCATGAGCACGCCGGTCGTCTGCGCGTAGCCCTGCACGGCGTAGGCCAGCGCGAAAAACAAGCCCCAACGCGCAACGCGGTCCGCGCTCGGTTCCGTAGCGGTATCGATCGTAGTCAACGGTTCACAAACTCTTGGGCGACGCAGAGGGCAGGCAGGGCCAACAGCATACCTCGGTCGGACCCGCGCGTGTCGACAGGCGATAGAGCGCCGCGCCGACGCTACAACCAGGCCCATTTCATATGATGCGTGCGATGTCCGAGGCGCTCGCCATCCCGTCGCTCGCTCACGCCGCCACGATGACCTTCGGGGTGTTGTTCGCGATCGCCCTGCTGGCGGTGGTGTTCCAACTCGTGCTGATCCTGCGCTACCGCAAATGGCTCAGCCAGATCGGCGAGAGCGCGAACCAACTGGCGATGGGCGACTTCTCGACCCCGATCGACGCGACCGGCCCGCCGCCCGTCGCCGCGCTCGCCGAGACGCTCAATCAGATGGCCCAGCAACTCGACGACCGACTCTCCGAAGTCGTCCGACAGCGCAACGAGCTGGGCACCATCCTTTCGTCGATGGAAGAGGGCGTGCTCGCGGTCGATTCCGACCTCCGCGTCATCAGCCTGAACCGATCGGCCGCGACGCTCTTGCAACTCGACCCGGCCGTCACCATCGACCGGACGATCGACCACGCGATCACCAACCCCGAGCTCCAGAACTACGTCAGCCAACCGCTGCAGACCGGCAAGGGCGTGCAGGGAGAGGTCACCCTCGCAAGGCCGATTCGCTCCGCGTCGAGCACGTGGTCTCGAAACGCCCCGCCGCCCGTCGTCGAACGCAACACATCCGACGACGGCGCCGACGCGCCAAGCGAGATCTCGACCGAACAGCGCATCATCGAAGCGACCAGCGCGATCCTCCGCGACGCCGCGGGCCGACGGATGGGCGTCGTCCTCGTGCTGCACGACGTCTCGGAACTGCGCCGTCTCGAATCGATCCGGCAGGACTTCGTCGCCAACGTTTCGCACGAGATCCGCACGCCGATCAGCGCGATCAAGGCCGCGGCCGAGACGCTCTTCGACGACCTCGAGTACGACCCGGACCTGCCCGCGGACACCGAGACGCTGCGCAACTTCCTTGGCATCATCACCCGGCAGGCCGAGCGACTGCACGCGATCGTCGAAGACCTCCTATCGCTGGCGCGCATCGAGCAGGGCAAGCGCGAGGACGGGATCGAACTGGAGGTCGGTCCGCTGTCGCCGGTGATCGCCGCGGCCGTCGAAACCTGCCAGGCCAAGGCGGACGAAAAAGAGATCTCGATCCGCGTGAACTGCGAGGCCGGGCTCATGGCGAAGATGAACCGCACGATGCTCGAGCAGGCGATGATCAACCTGATCGACAACGCGGTGAAGTACAGCCCGGCCGAGTCGAAGGTCGAGGTCCACGCGGTGCACACGACCAGCGAGGCGCGCATCACCGTCAAAGACCAGGGCCGGGGCATCGAGCCCGAGCACCTGCCCCGGCTGTTCGAGCGGTTCTACCGCACCGATCGCGCGCGCAGCCGACAGATGGGCGGCACGGGGCTGGGCCTGTCGATCGTCAAGCACATCGCCGAGGCGCACGGCGGGCGCGTGAGCGTGGAGAGTCGGCCGGGCACGGGCAGCACCTTCGTCCTCACCGTGCCGCGCTCGGATTGAGCGTGCGAACCAACGCAGCCGACACGACCTTGCACAAGCGGGTATACCTAAAAGAACATCTATGACAAATTGAAAACAGCCACGGCCTACGGACGCCGGACAAGAGAACAAGCTGAGCGTCACCACAAACAACCGCTTTCGCGTCCGGAGCCCGTAGGTCTCCGGCTATTGATGGGCACTTCTCGTACACGTTCTGACACTCGAACCATCGACACCGATTAGAGGACACCGAACCATGCCGCGACCCGTGATGAAGACTGTCTCGCGTTGGTGCTTGTTAGTCGCCTTGCTGTTCGCCGTCGGCTGCGCCGCGACGCCGACCCAGCGGCAGTCGTTATACGTCTCGTGCCGAGGCGGCGAGCGGGTGATCGTCTACGAGATCGACCGCGAGACCGGCGCACTCGCCGAGGTCCAGCGCGTCAAACTACCGGGACAACCCGGGCCGATCGCGCTGACCGAAGACGGCAATCACCTCTACGCCGCGCTGCGCAGCCCCTCCCGCGTCCTACCCATGACCCGCGATACCAAGACCGGCGAACTCGCGCTGCTCGAACCCACCAACGTCCCGGCCTTCCCGACCTACCTCGACATCGACGCAAACGCCAACTACGCCCTCACCGCCAACTACAGCAAAGGCATCGTCCACAGCTTCCGCCTCAACGACGACCGAACACTCGCGCCCAACCCGATCCAAGCCACCGAAACCGACAAAACCGCCCACGCCTGCCTCATCGATCCCAGCAACCGCTTCGTCTACATCCCCCACACCATCCCCAACGCGATCTACCAGTTCCGCTTCGAC
>JBMYUK010000308.1:0-3883 GCA_049605275.1 Phycisphaeraceae bacterium | reverse complement strand
TCGTCGGTCGGGCGTCCCGCGTCGAGGTCGGCGAGGATGCCGGGTCGCATCGCGTCGAGGGCGGCGTCGTTGTCGCGGGCTGTTGCGGGTCGATCGGGGTAGAGAGGGGCGACCATGTCTTGCTCCTGGTTTGAGAAATGCTTCGGCGATCACGCCGTTACAGAAGGCCGGGGGTGCGCGACACCCGCGCCGGGGGGTGCGGCGTCGGGCGCGGGCGCGGTCGGCGTCGGGTTACTGGGCTTCGGCTTGCTGCTTGGCTTGGGTCAATGCGGCGACCCAGGCGTCTCGGCCGAGGAACTTGGCCTGGTCGATGGGCTTTCGCGTGCCGATCTCGGTCTTCTCGATGATGGCGGGGTCGAGGTTGTTGTTGGCGAGCCAGTCGGGGAAGCTGGCGGCGAAGGCGGTGTTGCTCGGGCTGGCGATGGCGGATTGGAGCCAGGTGTGGCCGCTGCTGTCTAGGACGCCCTGGGAGGCGCCGAACGCTTTGGCGTTTTTGAGGAGGGCGGCGAGGGTTTTCGGCATGCCGGTGGAGGCGGCGCGATGCAGCCACGGGCCGTAGGCCTTGCGGACGGCGGGGTCGGGCCGGTCGGGCGGCTGGGCGTTGCCCATGGCGGTGACTTTCTCGGCGATCTCGGCGTCGCGCTGGACGGTGTCGGAGCGCATGAACTCGCTGCGGATGTCCATAAAGAGCGCAGCGAACTGCGGGGCGGGCGCGACGGGCTTGGCCGCGGGGTTGTTGGTCGGCTGGGTCGGCGTCGTCGGTGCCGCCGATGTCGGGTCCTGCGTGGTTGGGGCGATGACTTCGCCGACGCCCTGGGGCACGTCGCCGCGCTCGCTGGGCAGTCGGGCGATGAGTTCGCCGGGCAGGTCCTCGACGTCGCCGGTTCGTGCGATCGGGTCGGTGATGCCGCCGGTCTGCGTGTCGGATGATTGGCCGTTGGCGGTGCCGTCGTCGCCGCCTGTCGCGGTGGTTGTACCGGCGATGAGAACGTCGCCGCCATCGTTATCTTCATTCGATGAGGTGCTGTCGTCTTCGGTGACTTCGGCGATGGTTTCGTCCTCGGCGTCGTCTTGCGAGAGGGCGTAGCCGATGCCGCCGCCGACGACCGCGAGCAGGGCGATGGTCGCGACGAGCAAGGGCACCTTCGATTTCTTGCCGCCGGTCTCTTCCTGGCTGCCGACGGTTTGTTCGATCGGCGCGTCGGACTGCAGCGGGGTCGCGTGCAGCGGCGGCGAGCCGTCCTGCACGAGGCAGAGGTCTTCGTGCAGGTCTTCCATGGTGGCATAGCGATCGCGGATGCGTCGAGCCAGGGCGTGTTCGATGACGGCGGCGAGTCCCTTGTCGATGTCGGGGTAGACCTGGGTGGGCAGGTCGGGGTCGCGCATGCGTTTCATCTGATTGATGGCGTTGTAGTCGTTGGCCTCGTAGGGTCGGCCGCCGGTCGCCATTTCGTAGAGCATGATGCCGAAGGCGTAGATGTCGGTCTGCGCGTTGCCGGCCTTGCCGTCGAAGAGTTCGGGCGCCATGTACCGCGCCGTGCCGACCTTGAATCGGTTGGTGTTGGGCGTGCGGTGGTCGGTGATGGAGACCTCGTCGCCGGTGTTGTCGCGGGAGAGGCCGAAGTCGATGAAGTAGGGCTTGCCCTCGGCGTCAAGCATGACGTTGGCGGGCTTGATGTCGCGGTGGCTGATGCCCAGTTCGTCGTTGACGTATCGGACGGCGTCGGCCAGGGGGATCGCGAGCTTGAGGACCTGTTCTTTGGGCAGGGGCTCGCCTTTGACGAGCTTGCTGGAGAGCGCGCCGCCGGCGAGGTGCTGCATGGTGTAGTAGGGCGGCTCGCTGTCGGGGTTGATCTCGTGGATCTTGACGATGCCGGGGTGGTTCATGTTTTTGAGCTGCTGGGCCTCGCGGATGAGCCTGGCGCAGCGGACGGGGTCGGCGGCGTGCTGGGGCAGGGGGGTCTTGAGGACGACGGTGGTCTTGTCGCCGATGTGCTGGGCGAGGTAGACGCGTCCTTCGCCGCCGTCGATGTACTTGCGGGGCTTGGCGCCGGGCTTGGTGGGCGCGGGGCTGCCGATGATGGCGTAGGACCCGATCTGCAGGACGTCGCCGATCTGCTCGGGCGGAGCGGCGGCGTTGGCGCCGAAGATCGCGTCGGAGGGCTGACTCATGAAGTCGGCGGCTTCGTCGGCGTCGGCGTCGAGCGGTCGGGTGACGTCGATGTCGTCCGAGGCGATCGGCCGGGTGGCGTCGATGTCGTCGCCGGCCAGGGGCTTGGTCGCATCGACATCCTGCGAGCCGAGGGGCTGGGTGACGTCTTCGTCGGGGGCGTGTTGGTCTTCGGGCGATGGTTTTGGCTTGTCGGTCATCTCGGTTTCTCTCAGGCTTCCAAGCTCGGTTGGGGTTCGGTCATTTTATGGATGAGCGCGTCGATGAGTCGCTTGGGGTCGCACAGCCGGCGGCTCTCGACGGGCAGCCAGGGCTGGTTCGAGGCCCAGACGAGCGCGGAAGCGAGCGGCACGACGGGCAGGCTGGTGATCGAGGTGGCGTGCCAGCGCAGGGCGGCGGCGATCGCGGTGAGATAGATCGCCAGGTACGCGGTGCGGTCGTCCGGGCCGAGGTCCTTATTCAGAAGGTAGTGTCCCTTGGCGTAGGCCTTGACGTCCTCAAGGCCGCGCAAGTCGGTGGTCTGTGCGGTGACGGCTTCGTGAAGGGTGGGTCGGTCGGCGTTGTCTCCGCGGCCGGCCGGCCCGTCCTCGCGTCGCCAGGCGGGCGCCGCCATCGCGATGCGCTGGTAAGTCGTTTCGAGCGTCTTGAGATCTGATTGGGCCATGGGGGTGTTCCTCGGGTTCCACCGCCCTTATCCGGTTAGACGTCGCGACGTTTCACAATTCTTGCGTCGCTTGTGATCCTTTTTCAAAACTATACACTGTCGTCGTCCGCATCACGAACGGATATCGTTTCATCATCGACTCCGAGCCGATTCAATTGGATTGTTTAGGTTTCGATCGGGTCCGAGGGAAGGGCATTGGCTAAGACCGCTTCATCTGGTTCGCCAAATCAAGGCGTGGTCCGTTTCGAGGTCACGGTCGCGGGCGATTCGCTCACCCACGACTGGTCGCCGAGCGACGGGCCGCTGGTCGTCGGCCGAGGCGCGAGCGCGGGGCTGCGCATCCAAAACGACGTGCTCAGCCGGGAGCACGCCCGCGTCCAGCTCAGCACGGACCAGATCGTGCTCATCGATCTCGAGAGCCGAAACGGCATCACGATCAACGGCACCCGCGTCTGGCAACCCACCCCGCTTAAGGACGGCGACTCGGTCGGCGTCGGCGACGTCGCGATCCGCGTCGACCTCAGCGCCTGGCTCGCCGAGCAGAAACAGGCCGACGACCCCGACCCGCAGGACGCCACCACCGTCACCGGTCAGAACATCGACGTCACCCGACCCGTCTCCTACGCCGACGGCGGCGGCGACCTCACCGCCGAGGTCACGATCGCGCCCGGCGACGACAGCTTCGATGGATTCGACGACCCCGTCCTCACCAAGCGGCAAGAGTTCCCCCTGCCCCAGGGCCGAACGCTCATCGGCCGAGACTCGAACTGCCAGATCGCCCTCGAAAGCCTGATGATCTCCCGCCTCCACGCCGAGGTCATCCGCGAGAACGACCGCGTGCTCGTCCGAGATCTCAACTCGTCCAACGGCACCGCGGTCAACGGCAAAAACATCACCCGCCGAACCGATCTCAAGCCCGGCGATCGACTCACCATCGGCCCGTACCAAATCGACTACGACGGCAAAGCCCTCGTCATCGAGCCGCCGTCGCTCGGCCTCGAGGTCCGCGTCCGCGGCCTCTCGCGCGTCGTCAAGAACATGCAGACGGG
>JBMYUK010000307.1:0-3883 GCA_049605275.1 Phycisphaeraceae bacterium | reverse complement strand
AAGTCTCTAAGATGGTTCGGAATGGGACGCTGCGCGCCGCCCGCTACACCGTTGTATCGAAAGGCCTTGTGAACATGTCGTACCTGCGAATCCTGATGGTCGCGTTGTTCGTCCTGACGCCTGTGGTTGCGTTCTCAGAAGACGATCGGCCGAATATTCTCGTCATCATGGCCGACGATCTCGGCTTCGCGGATGTGGGGTGCTTCGGCAGCGAGATTCAGACGCCCAACCTCGACAAGCTCGCTCGAAACGGCTTGCGCTTCACGCAGTTCTATAACACCGCGAAGTGCCACTCGTCGCGGGTGTGTCTGCTCACCGGGCTTTACTCGAATCAGGCCGGGCAGGAGACGCTGCGGCACGGCGTCACGACCGCGCAGGTCTTGCGTGACGCCGGCTACTTCACCGCCATGACCGGCAAGTGGCACCTCCGCGATCAACCCACCGACCACGGCTTCGATCGCTACTGGGGACACCTATCGGGCGCAACCAGTTTCTTCACCGGCGACGACAGCTTCCGACTCAACGGCGAGACGTGGGACGTGCCCAACGATCAAGACTTCTACGTCACCACCGCCAACACCGACTACGCCATCCGCTTCATCGACGAGGCGAAGACGACCGACAAGCCGCTGTACCTGTACATGGCGTTCAACGCGCCGCACTATCCCCTGCACTGTCTGGAAGAAGACTACCGGCTTTACGAAGAAACCTACAAGGTCGGCTGGGACGTCATCCGGAAACAGCGGCAGAACAAGCAACAACAGCTCGGCTTATTCGGCGAAGCCTACCTGACCCCCGCGCCTCGGCCCGGGCACGTCTTCGCGTGGGAGAGCCTCACCGACGAGGAGCGGGACTGGGAATCGCAGCGCATGGCCGCCTACGCCGCGATGGTGCATCGCATGGACCTGGCGATCGGCGGGGTCATCGAACACCTGCGCGCGAACGACATGCTCGACAACACGCTGGTGCTTTTCGTGTCCGACAACGGGGCGTGTCCGTTCGATCGAACGCGTGGTAAGGAGCATCGGCCATGGGACCCCAAGAGCTACTGGTGCTACAGCCCGGGCTGGGCGCACGTGGGTAACACGCCGTTTCGCCTGTACAAGCAGAACCAGCACGAGGGCGGGATCACCTCGCCGGCGATCGCGCATTGGCCTGCGGGACTGAAGGCGGAGCAGGGCTCGACCACCGATCAGCCCGCGCACCTGATCGACGTGATGCCGACGCTGGTCGAGCTTGGCCGAGCGACCTATCCAGAGAACGATCATCAAGGCGAGGTCGAGCCGATGCAGGGCGCGTCGCTGGTGCCGATCTTCGGTGGCGAGACGCGCCAGCCTTATCCGATGTTCTTCCGCTTCGCCGAGAACCGCGCGGTGCGGGTCGGCGACAACAAGCTCGTGTCGTTTCGCGGCAGCCCGTGGGAGTTGTACGATCTGTCGAAGGATCGGACGGAGTTGAACAATCTCGCGTCGGAGAACCCGGCGATGGTGACGATGCTGAGCGAAACATGGCATCACTGGGCCGAGCATGTGAACCGCATGCCGGAGAAGCAGCGTCGCCCGGTGCGGAAGACCCAGCAGAAGGCCAACTTCTAATCGGCACGGGCGGGATGGCTCGATAAGCTAGCGGGCGGCGGGTGTGTGCGTGTAGCCCGAGCCGCTTCGATCGAGAGCGTCGCATGCGTTTGAGAATGAGTTCGATCTTGTGTCTGAGCGTCGTCGCCTGTGCCGGCTGTCTGCCCAGCGAGCAGCCGGCGACGCGCGCGGACCTGCGCGCGACGGACACGGCCTCGCGCGTCCCGGCCCTCGTCGACGCCGGCGATCGCGACGACCCGGCCAGCCTCGCCGAACTCGTCCGGGCCCTCTCGGACAAAGACCCCGTGATTCGGCTGTACGCGGCCCGTGCCCTCCGAGAGCGAACGGGCGCAGCGTTCGATTATCGTTACTATGCGTCGTCGGACGAACGCCAACAAGCGATCGCCCGGTGGCGCGACCACCTGTCGACGATCGACGGCCCGTACGACGCGGACCCAACAGCCCACCCCACCCCGGACCCTCACCATGGCCCATCCGATCCAGGCAACCCAGGCGGCGGATAACACCCTGATCGCCCGACTCAAGGGCTCGCTCACCGTGATGACCGCGCCGGACCTGCGCGTCGGGCTGCTCGACGCTATCAAGACGCACAACCCCAAGGTGCTCGCGCTCAACCTGGCCGAGGTCGATTTCGTCGATTCGAGCGCGTTGGGTGTGTTCGTCGAGGCGCGTCGCAAGATGGTCGCCGAGCAAGGCGGGGTCACGTTCACGAACGTCAACGCCGACATCCGCGGCCTGATGCGGATCATGAATCTTGAGAGCGTCTTCAACTTCGTCGAAGACGAGGCCGACCTGCAAACGTCTGCCGACTGAGCACGCACCGCCGCGACGCCGAACCCGATCCAAGCCCCTTCCGCGCCTCGGCATGACCGATCCATCGCACAACATCCCCGACGGCCGAGGCCACATCCCCGGGCTCGACGGGCTGCGCGGCATCGCGGTCATCCTCGTCCTCATCCACCACCTGGTCCTCAGCAAAGAGCTCGGCTGGAACCCCGCGATCAGCGGCTGGGTCCACACCGGCTGGATCGGCGTCGACTTATTCTTCGTGCTCTCCGGCTTCCTCATCACGGGCATCCTCGTCGATGCGAAGGGCAACAAAGGCTATTTCAAAACCTTCTATATGCGCCGGTTCCTGCGCATCTTCCCGCTCTACTACGCGGCGATCTTCGTCATGCTCGTCTTGCTGCCGCTCGTCGCCGGGCTGCTCGGCCTCGATCAGCGATTCCCCGCCGGCTTCTCGTCGCTCGAAAAAACCAGCGACGCCCAGCTCTGGCTCTGGCTCTACCTGCAGAACTATGTCGCCGCCAACTACTCGATGTTCAACCACTTCTGGTCGCTCGCCGTGGAAGAACACTTCTACCTATTCTGGCCGCTGCTGGTGTACTTCCTGCCTCGACGCGCGATGCTCGCCGCCTGCGTCGTTGTGATTGTCCTCGCCTTCGCCCTACGCGTCGTCGACGAGCACCTCTACAACCTACCCGGCAATCCGTACCAGGCCACGCACGCACGCATGGACGCACTCGCGCTCGGTGGGCTCATCGCCATGCTCTTCCGCAGGCCCGGCGGCTGGGCCTCGGCGCGCAAGTGGGCCCTTAGCGCTATGCTGATCGGCGGGGCGCTCATGCTCGCCTACGCTGTCACCCAGCACGGCATCGGCCACAAAAAACCGATCGAACGCACCGTCGGCTTCACCGTCATCGCCTTCTTCTTCGGCGGGGTCATCACCTGGATCGTCGCGCATCGGCCCGGCGAGGGCGCGACCCGCTGGCTGCTCGTCAAACCCCTCACCGAACTCGGCAAGATCGGCTACGGCATGTACGTCTTCCACCGACTGCTCATGTTCCCCCTCGGCATCATCCTGCCCGCCGACAAAGCCCTCGCGATCACCGGCAACCGATACGCCGCGGGCCTGCTCTGGTTGGCCTGCGCCGTCATCCTCACGCTCATCGTCGCCACCCTCAGCTGGCGGTTCTTCGAGGCCCCGATCCTCAAGCTCAAAAAGCACTTCCCCTACGACAAACGCACTGCGTGAAACCGAGTCGTCCACCGCAACCCGCGCTCCGTGCGTTGTTGCGAATCGGGCGGAAACACCGATAAACCCCACTGTGCAGGCGCTCCACCAATCCGTCACCCGGCTCGGGCAGACCGCGATCAACATGGTCGCGTTCATCGGTGCGCTCGGGCTGCTTATCGGACTGACCTTCAAGTCCAGCCCGCGGATGGTGTTCAAAAAACGCGGCCGACGACTCGCCTGGCGAAACCTCTGGTTCCAGCTCTATCGCGTC
>JBMYUK010000306.1:0-3901 GCA_049605275.1 Phycisphaeraceae bacterium | reverse complement strand
CTCCAACTGCCTCAAACCGGGGAGATCCGCCAGCTCATGGCGTGACAGTGCTGGTAGATAGGTACTGAACTCTTGTGTTCGCATGGCCACTACGCAATCACTCGCTCCTCTATCGCTTGCCACCACCCCATAGCTAACCACTACTGATTCTCTCATAACAGCTGGACGAAAGATCGCCGATTGCTTCGAGTCCGCTGAAGAGGCGAGCGCAACGATCGAAGCGTTCAGGCGTGCGTGTCGTGAGAAAGTGACTGAACCGGCAAGGGAAGCATGGGAGGCACGTAGTTGACTACCAAAACTACCAAAATAAACTTCAACTACCGCCTCTCATTGCGTTGGAATGCGGTTTTGTGCGATGAAGTAAGAATAGTATACTTCCGCCAGAATTGCCCCTAAAACAAGGGTTTTCAGATGTTTAGAGCGGATCGCCCAGCGGATTTCCCAAGCTGAATGTCGAAGGTTCGAATCCCTTCACCCGCTTTGAATCGTGATGAGTCTGGGTCGTCGCTTGATGACTTTTTTGACTCGGATCGGACCTATATCGATCGGTTTGCGATTTTAGCCGGGGCGGGCGACCTTGACAGTCTGCGGTGAATGTGGATGATTTCTTTGTGCCTGTCCGCTGATGCAGATGTGAAAGATTGTCGTGACCGCAACTAAACCTGGCTTCGACGGGTATCGGACCGAAGGCTTTTTCGACGAGATGTTCGACGGCTCGGATCGGGTTCGGCCCGAGGCGAAGGCGCTCGTCGATCTCATCGAGCAGCTGCCCGCCGGCGAGTTGCAGGCCCATAAGGCGGCGATCGAGCGGGCGATGCTGCGGCTGGGCGTCACCTTCACTGTGTACGGCGACGAGCACGGCACGGAAAAAATCTTCCCTTTCGACATCATCCCACGCATGATCAACGCCGCGGAATGGGCGGGCGTTGAGAAGGGGCTGCGTCAGCGCATCAAGGCGCTGAACATGCTCGTGGACGACATCTACCACGATCAGCAGATCTTCAAGGACGGCGTGATCCCGAGAGACGTGCTCGAGATGGCCGAGTCGTATCGGCCGCAGTGCAAGGGCATCGATCCGCCGAACGGGATCTGGTGTCACATCGTGGGCACGGACCTGATCCGTGGTAAGGACGGACAGGTTTACGTACTCGAAGACAACCTTCGCTGTCCGTCGGGCGTGTCATATGTCTTGCAGAACCGAATGCTGATGAAGCGTTCGTTCCCGGAGTTGTTTGCGGGTTCGCGGATTCAGCCGGTGGTGGACTACGCGGGTCGTTTGTACGACACGCTGGCGCATCTGGCGTCCGAGGCGGTGGCGAATCCGACGGTGGTCGTGCTGTCACCGGGCGTTTTTAATTCGGCCTATTACGAGCACTCGTATCTGGCGCAGCAGATGGGCGTTCAACTCGTCGAGGGGCGAGACCTGGTCGTGCAAGACGGCTTTGTCTACATGCGGACGACCGAAGGCCTGGAGAAGGTGGACGTGATTTATCGTCGGATCGACGACGATTTCCTGGATCCGAAGGCATTTCGCGAGGACTCGATGCTCGGCGTGCCGGGGATCATGGACGTCTATCGCAGCGGCAATGTCGCGCTGGCCAACGCGCCCGGCGGCGGGGTGGCGGACGACAAGGTGATGTACGCGTTCGTGCCGGATGCGATCCGTTATTACCTGAACGAAGAGCCGATCCTCGCGAGCGTGCCGACGTATCTGTGCATGCGTGAGGACGATCGGAATTTTGTTCTGGATAACCTGGGCGAGTTGGTCGTGAAGGCGGCGAACGAGTCGGGCGGCTACGGGATGCTGATGGGTCCGAGTTCGACGGCCGAGCAGCGCGAGAAGTTTGCGTCGCTGATCGAGGCCAAGCCGCGCAACTACATCGCGCAGCCGGTGGTGTCGCTGTCGCGGGTGCCTACGATGATCGAAGAGCCGGGGCAGTCGCCGCGGTTTGAGGGGCGTCACGTGGACCTTCGGCCGTACATCCTTTACGGCAAGGACATCTGGGTCATGCCGGGCGGCTTGACGCGCGTCGCGTTGAAGAAAGGCTCGCTGGTGGTGAACTCCTCGCAGGGCGGCGGCAGCAAGGACACGTGGGTCGTCGAAGCGAGCGAGGGAGGCGTGCATGCTTAGTCGTGTTGCGAATTCGATTTATTGGATGGCGCGTTACGTCGAGCGTGCCGATCACTTGGCCCGTTTTATCGACGTGACGCGCGAGTTCGTGCTGGACGTGCCGAGCGCGAGGTCGTCGCAGTGGGAGCCTTTGATTTCCGTGACGGGCGACGGTGCGCTGTTCGCCGAGCGGTACGACGAGGCCTCGGCCGAGAACGTGATCCGATTCCTGACGGTGGACGGGTCGTACCCGAACTCGATGGTGAGTTCGATCAACGCGGCGCGCGAGAACGCGCGGTCGGTCCGCGAGGTGATCGCTTCGGAGATGTGGGAGCAGCTCAACGATTTTTATCAGTGGTTCAATCGCGAGATCCGCGTCGGGATGCTGCTGCGTTCGCCGAGCGATTTTTATCGCATGGTGATGCAGCAGTGCATGCTGTTCCACGGCGTGTCGGACGAGACGATGTCCCGGGACCTGGGCTGGCACTTTTTGAACCTGGGCCGACAACTCGAGCGATCGGACAAGATCTCGCGTCTGCTGGACGTCAAGTATTTCACGCTGCTGCCCAATGTCCGGGACGTGAACAGCCCGATCGACGATCTGCAGTGGTCGAGCCTGCTGCGGTCGGTGTCGGGTTTCGAGATGTATCGCAAGCGTTACCAGGAGATCGACGCGCAGCACGTGGTCGATTTTCTCGTGTTGGATCGCAAGTTCCCGCGTTCGATTCAGTACTGCCTGTTCGAGGCGGAGAAGTCGCTGCACGCGATCACGGGGTGTCCGATCGGCTCGTTCGGTTGTCTGCCGGAACAGCTGATGGGCCGGTTGTGCGCGGACCTGACGTACACGGGCGTGGATTCGATCATCGGCAACGGTCTGCACGAGTTCATCGACGACCTCCAGGTGCGTCTGAATCAGATCGGCGATGCGATCTTCGAGCGATTCTTCGCGATCCCTCAGCCGGTCGACGAACCTGCCGATGATGACGAGGTCCAGAGCGTTTCGATGCAGTCGCAGACGTAGCGCGTCGTCCTCCGGAGCGAGAATTAAAACCCCGAAATCAGGCCAGGTGAATCATGTCGATCCGCGTCGCGTTGCATCACAAGACGGTTTATAGCTACGACCGCCGGGTCCAGCTCGGCGCGCAGCTCGTGCGCCTCCGCCCGGCCCCGCACGCCAGGACGCCGATCCTCGGTTATTCGATGAAGGTCGAGCCGGGCGATCATTTCGTGAACTGGCAGCAGGACCCGTTCGGCAACTTCATGGCTCGCCTGGTCTTCTCGGAGAAAACGCGGGAGCTGTCGGTCGAGGTCGATCTGATCGCGGACATGACAGTGATCAACCCGTTCGACTTTTTCGTCGAGCCGGACGCCGAGGCGTTTCCGTTCGCTTACGAGCCATGGCTGAAGAAAGAGCTCGCGCCGTATCTGGAGACGGAGCCGGCGACGCCGAAGTTCGCCGAGCTGTTGGCGGAGTTGCCGAGATCGAACGAGCGGACGGTCGATTTTCTGGTGGAGATCAACGGCGCGATCTATCGTCGGCTGGGTTATGTCGTGCGGATGGAGCCGGGGGTGCAGACGCCCGAGGAAACGCTGAAGCTCGGGCGTGGGTCGTGCCGGGATACAAGCTGGCTGCTGGTCCAGATCCTGCGCAATCTGGGCTTCGCCGCGCGGTTCGTCTCGGGCTATCTCATCCAGTTGAAACCCGATCTCGTCTCGCTCGACGGGCCGCCAGGCACCGATCACGACTTCACCGATCTGCATGCGTGGTGCGAGGTGTTTTTGCCGGGCGCG
>JBMYUK010000305.1:0-3917 GCA_049605275.1 Phycisphaeraceae bacterium | reverse complement strand
TGCCCGACGATCATTCTCGAAGCGGGCGAGCCGTTGAAGATCGAGCCGGGCGTGTTGGCGGTCGGGCTGCGCGGGGTGCGGAACGTGATGATCGAGCTCGGCATGCTGCGCGGCGTGGTGACGACGCCGAGGTATCAGACGCGGGTCGACAAGTCGGTCTGGGTCCGCGCGGAGGTTGGCGGGCTATTGCGCTTCCACGTCTCGCCCGGCGAGTTCGTCGAGCAAGGACAACCCGTCGCGACCAACGCCAGCGTCTTCGGCGAAACCCAGAACCAACTGCTCTCGCCGTCCGACGGCATCATCCTCGGCATGACCACGCTCCCGGCGGTCAAACCCGGCGAACCGGTCTGCCACCTCGCGCTGCCCAGGCGATCCATCAACTCGCTCCGCAAGGCGCTTCGCCAGGGCAAGCCCAACACGCTTTATCACCGCATGCGAAAAGACCTCGCCACGAACGTATCGGTCAGCGAGCAGGAAGTCGATGCGACCGGCCCCAAGCCGGCGGACGACGCGTGAGCGCGCGAGCGGCCAGAGCGAATCCCAACAACATCTCGCGCATCTTTGCAGCCGCCGCGTAACACGCGGGGGTCGAATCGGCTGGGATATGTACGGCGTGACCGTGGTCAAAGTCTGAAATGGCTCGACCCCCGTGCGTTGCCCGGCGGCTTCGATTCACGCGAAAAAAAGCGGACCGTCCGGTGGTGGGGTCGGACGGCCCGCGTGGGTGGGGTCGGGGGAGGGGGATTTGTCGAGCGCGGGATTATTGGATGCGGAGCCGGCCGATCTCGACGGCTCGGTCGCCCGCGCCTTGGACGTTCGCGCGGGAGAAGATGACGATCAACCGGGCCGACTCGACCGCGCCGGTCGTGAACGCACCGGCCGGGTAGCCCTGCACGACGATGTAGGCCGCGAAGACGTCGCTGCGGTTGTCCGCGACTTCGCTCAGCCACTTGGCGATCATGATCTCTTCTTCGCGGTCGTCGGCCACGCCGTCCTCCGCGTCGTACGTGCCCAGCGTGGTTTCGTAGTCATTGAGGTCGATGCGCACGCCGTTGCCATTGAGATCGATGTTGTCGCCGGCGACCTGACTGGGGTTTTCGCCGAGGTTTTCGATCTGCTCGTAGAGCGCGCCGGTGTACGCGATGCCGGGCAGCGCGTTGATGCCGACGCCGAAGTCCGTGCCCTGGGTGATGCTCTCGCGGCGGGTGATGATGGCGTTGGCGACCTGCGTGCGCGTGGTTTGATCGGGGAAGGGCAGCAGGCGGACGAGCGTGTCGAACGACGCGGTGTTGAGGTTGAGCTTGCCGGGCACGAGGACCTCGTCCTCGTCGGGGGTGGTCGGGCTTTCGCCGGCGCTGTCGCCCTGGTCGTCGCCGTCGTGCCCGTCGGTTGCGGGATTGAAGGTGGTGAGTTGTTCGAGGAGCAACAGCGCGTGTGGCACGTTGAACGCGCCGTTGCCGGCGGTGGCGTTGGCGACGGGGGCGACGGTCGCGCCGCTGTAGCGCTGGTAAGGCAGGAGCAGGTCGGCGATGCCCTGGGCGCTGGCGCTGAGGTTGGCGTCCTCGAAGGCTTGCGCGATCGTCGAGCCGTTGTCGGCCGCGCCGCGGCTGGGGCCGATGAGCGGGATCTGCAACAGGTCGCCGATCCAGTGCAGGCGCTCGCGCGGGCTGTCGGGCCAGACGATCTGCTGGTCGGCGAGGGTGGCGAACTGGGTGGAGGCGCCGGTCTTGGCCTCCGCGCCGAACTCGGGGGTCAGCGCGGTGCGCTGCGCGGTGCCGGCGGTGTCTTCGCGGTTGAGGCTCGGGGTCGTGAACGTGTCGATCGACTCGGCGAAGCCGCGGGGGTTGGAGTCGGCACCCTGCGACTCGGGGTGGACGGTCATCATGCGCAGGCCCTGGCCGATGCCGCGGAAGTTGGTCTGGACGTAGCTGCCATCGCCGTTGGTGACGGTCGCGAAGTCGCCGTCGGCGCTGGTGAGGTCTTCCTCGATCGGGCCGACGGGCACGAGCACTTCGCAGCCGCTGTAGTGCCAGGTCAGCGCTGCGCCGGGGTTCTCCTGGTCCTCGGCGTGGAGCGTGACGGGCGTGATGCCGCGGTCCATGAAGGTCGTGCTGGTGACGGCGGCTCGGACGGTGAGGTTGCCCGCGGGCGTGGCCCAGAGCGGCTCGAGATCGTCGTTGGGCGCGACGCCGTTGGTCGAGTTGCGGTAGACGATGAGGACCTCGCCGGGCGCGAGCTCGGTGGGCGCGCCCAGGTCGTCGACGAGGTTTTCCGCGGCGGCGGTGTCGATCTTGAGCCAGACGTTTTCGAGGCTGATCGTTCGGCCGACCCACGTGCCGCCGACGAATCGCCCGAAGGGATTGCCGATCTCGATCGCGTAGCCGTTGGTGCCGGTGAGGTTTCGCCACTCGACGCGCTTGAGGTTGGTGTCGCCCGTGCCGTCGGGGTCGGTGACAACGTTGGTGACCTGGAACGGCCTTTGGATGTAGACCTCGGTAATGTGGGGCAGAGCCTCGAAGCCGGTCTGACCGCCGACGAAGGTCAGGCGGTTGTCGCGGTCGATGTAGTCGGTGAGGTTGGCGGTGAGTTGCTCGGCGAGTTCGTCGCGCGAGGTCAGGTGCGGGTAGAGGGCCAGGAGCGCGCCGTCGTTGTCGACGTCGGTGAGGAAGGCGTCGATGCGATCGCGCAGCGCCGTTCGGCCGGCCGAGGTGCGCACGGCCTCGTTGACGTCGAGCTTGAGCCCGTGCGGCCGACCGATCGCGCTGGGCTTGGCGGCGATGGACGAGCCGGTGAACATCGACAGGTGCTTGCGCGGGTCGAGCTCCCAGAAGTTGCGCTGCGACCAGTTGTTGGCGGTGACCGCGGCGACGGTGTTGAAGGTGTCCTCGGCGGTGTTGGTGCCGCGGAGGAGATTGGGCATGAGGTTTTCGAGCGCGGTGGTGTTCGCGGTGTTCAGACCGTTGTTCTGCAGGAGCTCGAAGGCGTCTTCGAGGCCGAAGGTCGAGCCCTGGCCGTAGTCGTAGGGCGCGCCGACGGCGGGGTCGTCGTTTCGGACGAACCGGTTGGAGACGCGGGAGGCGCCTTGCTGCCAGTACTCGCGTCGCGTGCCGATGGCGGGGTTGGCCTGGTTGCCGTCGTAGCGGAGGACGCCGGGCGTGGCGGTGATGCCGGTGGTCGCGTCGTCGCCGGTGAGTCGGAAGCCGACGGCCTTGCGCCACTCGTCGTGCGCGGTGTTCATCGCGACGCCGACTTGGTTGGCGAAGGTAGAGACGAACGCGCCGGCGTCGAGTTCGGTGGGTCCGTCGCCGCGGGGGTCGTCGGTGCTGAGGTTGGCGTTGTTGAAGGTGTTGTTGGTGGGGGTGGCGCCGAGTGCGACGTTGGCGTCCATCCGGGCCGAGAGATCGATGATGCGCGCGGCCACGACGTACTGCGTCCCGCCGATCTGCCGGATCGGAGCCCATTCCCACCGGCTGTCGCCGATGCCGTCGCCGTCGGCATCGACCAGTCGGCCGATCGAGGGGTTGTGATTGATGTCGCGGTATAGGACATCTGCGTTGTTGTTGACCGGGTATTCGTTGGGGACGTCCTGCGTGGAGAGGTCGGCGGTCCCGCCGGTGCCGCCGAGGTAGATCCCGCCGAGGTTGGTGATCTTGCGCCAGACGCCGTTGACGGGATCGGACCCTCCGCCGGCGTAGGCCGTGCCCGCGGCGGGTGCGGGCCCGAAGTCGGGTGCACCGTCGGCGATCCAGCTGTCGTCCATCACCCCGCCGAACACGGGGACGGTCGTCCCGTCGTTGAGCTCCGCGGTTCGGCCGAGCTGCTGCGGGTTGGTCCAGGGAAAGTCCCAGGGCTCGTCGCCGCCGCCGTTGGTCGCGGTGTAGTACTTGGCCGTGTCGGTCACGCGGAACTTGGCATAA
>JBMYUK010000304.1:0-3934 GCA_049605275.1 Phycisphaeraceae bacterium | reverse complement strand
GTTAGTTAGATGCCCTCGGCGAGGTCGGCGTCTTTGCCGGTGTTAAAGGCGTTGTCGAGCGCGGGGGCGGGCTTGTCTTTGCCGAGGTGGTGGAGGTTTTGTCTGAAGCCGACGAGTCTTCGGAACGCGGGCTTGAGGCGGATCTCTTCGTCGAGCAGGCCCGAGAGCGGCAGGTCGATGTTGGGATAGTCGATGAGGTCCTGCCAGGCGATGGCTTCGACAAAGGGCTTGCTGATGGCGATCTGGAAGACGGCTTCGAGCCAGCGGGACTGCACCGCTTCGGACCAGGGCCGACGCCAGTAGCCGCTCTCCGCATCGACGGGTTCGTCGTGGTCGGGCCTGGCGATCATCATCTCGGTGACGGGCTCGCTGGGCGTGGAGACGGTGAGGTACAGGGGCTTTCCGCAGTGTGCGAACTGATCGAGCAGCGCGCTGATCTGCATGAGGTCGCGGGTGTGTTGGCCCTGCACGGCCTGTCCCATGGTGAGGCGCAGGCCGAAGGCGTCGAAGCCGATGGCGGACTGGACGACGAGGTCGGCGTACATCATCGGCGGGATGGACTTGGGGTTGGTGGCGTAGTACTCGCCGAAGAGATCGCGGAGTTCGATCATGACCTTCGCGCCGGGCTGGATTTTTTTGACGAGCATGGTGCACATGCGCGTGAGGTCCATGAGCTGTTCGAAGGTGAAGGTGAAGTGGCTGTTGACGTGCAGGCCGGAGACGATGTTCCACATCTGCACGACGTTTTTATATCGGGAGACGACGCGTTCGACCTGTTCGTAGATGACGTCGCGGACGGTGTCGTAGTCGTGTTCCCAGATGTAGAGCCAGTCGGGCAGGCAGGTGGGCTCGAAGGAGACGACCGGGCCGGCGACGACGGGCATGCGTGCTCGGCCGGCCCACTGCGCCCAGTGGTCCATGCGTTCCCAGGCGTAGCCGTTCTCTTCTGGCGCGACGGTTTTCCAGGGCACGGGGAGTTGGACGAAGTCGAAGTGGTTTCGCAGCCCGGTGCGGAGCCGGTCGTCGTTGTGCTCGATGGTGATGCCGCAGCCGATGGGGGCCTTGGGCATGGCGCCGGCGGACTTGCGTTTGTTCAGCAGGAGCTCGGAGTGAGCGAGGGCGAGTTCTTCGCTGCCGTCGATCGCGGCGATGAGGGCTTGCTGGGCGATCTTGGCGGCGTCGGCGGGCGAATCGTTTTGCAGGCAGAGGGCCTTGATGAACAGTTCGCGGGCGACATTGGCCCGGCGGGTGACGGGGTGGTCGTCGTCGAGGTCGAACATGCCCCACTCTTCGAGCTTGGTGTAGAGGAGCATGAGGCGGTGGCGGGCGAGTTCGAGCGTGAGGAGGTAGGGCTTGTCGGTTTCTGGCAGGAGGCAGGTCTGGACGGTGAGCTCGCCGATGTCGCCGGCCTGGTGCTGGAGGACGAAGGCGGCGGCGCCGGTCTCGCGTTTGGTGACGATGAGTGCGCCGTCGTCGAAGCGGATGTCGGATTTGATGGCGTTGCCGTCGGAGCCGACGAGATAGGCGTTTCGCACCGGCCATTCGGTCGCGAGTCGGTCACCGTCAAAGACCTGGAACTTGAACATGCGGCGATCGGGGGCGGGAGGCGTGTCGGACCCATCCGTTTGAGCGACGACCGAGTTTAAGGGTTTTAAGACAGCGGTGGGCGCAAAAGGATCGAGCGGCGTTCGCAGTCGTGGCGGTGCGGCGAGCGGATCGGCGGCGGCGCGGGCGATCCGATGGCGAATCCACGGGTCTGCGGTGATAAAACCCGGCGTCCAACCGGCTTACAATCCTTGACGCCAAAGCCCCGCCCAAGTAGATTGCAAACTCTACACCCCGCCCCGCCTCCGCTGGAGTTGCCCTTATGAAATTGTCGCTGCGTTCACTGCTGGCCCCGTCGCTGGCCCTATCGCTCTGCCTCGGTAGCACGTCCGCCCCCGCGCAGGACAACCCCAACGCCGCCAACTGGCAGATGTTCGCACACTTCGTGAATGTCGCCCGGCCCGAACAAGCCAAGCCGTTTGCCGACAAGCTCCTGGAACTCGACAACGCGACCTTCCTCGCCGCCATCGAAGCCAACCCCGCCTACTACGAGCCCGGCGAACTCAGCAAGGCCGGCATCAATGATGCGCTCAAAGACACCTGGCAATCCATCCAGGAGAAGTACCAGGCCGCGCTGATCGAACGCTCGCGCGACGCCGAGCAGATCCGGGCCGACATCAAAGCCCTCGACGGCGAAGACGGCGGCACGCGGCAAGAGTACCTCGCCATCCAACGGCTCAAGGTCACCGGTCAGTTCGCCGCGCCCTACTTCCTCGAGGTCTTGCAGGACACCAGCCGACAGCGCAGCCACCCCCGCGTCATCAACGCGATGATCGAGGTCGGCAAGGAGCTGACCTACCCCCTGGCCGTCGCGCTGCCCAACGTCGATCCGGTGACGCAGGAATATCTCGCACGCGTGCTCGGTGACATCGGCTACCCCGAGGCGCTGCCGTATCTGAAAATGGTCGCGGACAGCGACGTGGGCTCTAGCGTGAAGTCGGCCTGCCTCGCGGCGTTCGTGCAGATCGCGGATACGACCGGCATCGACGCGTCGGGCACCGCGGCGGACCTGTTCGTCAAGGTCGGCCGGGCGAAGTACGCCGTGGGCACGCGCAACGGCGAGCTGCTGGGCATGGACCTGCCCAACGGCACGGGCATCGTCTGGAACTACCGCGACGGGGCCGGGCTCATCCCCGTGGCCGTGAAGCAGAACGTCTACGCCGACTCGCTGGCGATGCAGAACGCGGCGTCGGCGCTCGAGCTCAACGCCGACAAGGACGACGCCGTCACCTTGCACCTCACCGCGAACAACCGCCGCGAGAACCGGCTCAACGGCGAGCAGGACCCCGGCTATCAGCTGCCCAACCCCGCGGCGTTTTACCTGACCATCGCCGGTGCGCCGCAGCAAAAGTCCGTCCTCGAAACCGGGCTGAGCGACAACGACCCGGCCCTCGCGCTCGACGCGATCCAGGCGATGGCGGCCACCGTGGGCAACAACGTGCTGCTCGGCAACGAAGACGCACGCGCGCCCGTTCTCGACGCGCTGTACTACGGCGACCGACGCGTCCGATTCACCGCGGCGATTACCCTCGCCAGCGCCGCGCCCGACGCCGTCTTCCCCGGCTCGATCAGCGTCGTGCCCGTGCTCGGCCAGGCCGTGCGACAGTCCGACGTCCCCAACGCGATGGTCGTCGCCCCCGCCGGTGCCGATGCGCTCACCGCGTCGCTTGAGAACATCGACTTCAAGGCCGTCGGCGACGTCGACCTCGACCGCGCGGCGACCAAGGCCGTCGCCGCGATGCCCGGCGTGGACCTGATCGTGTACACCGGCGACTTCGCGGGATTCGAAGCCATGTACGCCGCCGCAAAAGCCGACGGCGCGCTGAGCATCGCGCCCATGCTCGCGATGGTGAGTCCGGGTGTCGCCTCGGCGATCTCGGTCAACTACCCCGGCGTGCAGACCGCCGCGCCCCTTGAGAACGACAGCGACGACGAGATCGATCGACTCGAACGGCTCGCGAATCAGACCATCTCGACCTACGGCGGGGACCCGATTACCGACCAGGAGGCCGAGGCCTACGCCACGACCGCGGTCGGCCTGCTGCAGACCATCGCCGCGCACGACTCGATCTATAACGCCAAGGACGTCCAGGCGATCCTCATCGAAGCGCTCGACGACGACCCAGTTTGGGCAGCGTCGGCCATGGCACTCACCGAAGCACTGCCAGCCATCGACCGCCTGAGCGACTCCGACATCGTGCGCCTCGACCTCGAAGACGCCATCCGCGAGACCATCAACGGCATCGGCTACGACAATTCCGATGTCGGCTTTGACGGCCACAACTGCGCCGTACTCAACGCCATCGGCAAGCAGTCCGTGGATATCTCC
>JBMYUK010000303.1:0-3939 GCA_049605275.1 Phycisphaeraceae bacterium | reverse complement strand
ATCGAGAGGGAGGCGAGGATGAGCGTGTTGGCCTTCTTCTTTTTGCGAAGGGCTTGAGCGCGCTCGCGACCGGTAGAGGCGGAGGGGGCGGATTCGGGCGGCGTCGCGCCGGCTTTCGCTTTGTTTTTCTTGGCTTTGCCGGACTTGCTGGCTTTTGTTTTGCTGGTTTTGGGGGTTGCGGGTTTGGCGACGGGGAGCGCGGCGTTGTCGTCGCCGGCGATCTCTGCGGCGCGGGCTTTGAGTTTGTCTTGGGACGACGCGGCGTCGGCGGCGCTATCTGAAAACCGCATGAGTTCGGACAGGCCGGAGAGCCCGACGACGTTGCCCTCGTCGTCGATGGAGACGGGGGCGACCTCGTCGGGGTCGATGTCGACGCTATCGCTTCGGAGGACGGCATCGGTCTCGTCGAGCGTGCGCGGGCCGGTGACGACCTCGCGCTCGATGTGCGAGGTCTTGATGCGGTACTTCGCGTCGCAGGCGCCGCATCGCACGACCGCGCCGCTGCGGACGAAAGGCGAATCGGTCACGGTCTGACAGGTTGGGCAGGTCAGGTGATACAAGGGTGATCGGTATTGTAATAGGCCGGGGCATCGGCGAAACGCGGCGCGGTGGTTTGGATCGACGCGGGGGCGGTGGAAAATCAGAATCGTAGAAGAGCAGAACAGCAGAAAATCGAGGCGAGGCCGCGATTCACATGTCTTGATTTTCTGCTGTTCTGCTCTGCTACTGTTCTGCGTTTCTCGCGAGCCGTTGCCTTTCTAACCACAAAGCACTACACTTCACGAGTAACCCACAGGTGCCTTTGGTTTCGGGTCAGCCGCCCGGCCGAGGGTGAAAAGGGAAGCGAGGTGACCGAGCGGGTCTTTCGTTGTTCGGCGTTTGCCGGCTGCGGATGGATGGCTTGCCCAGTCTCGGGATTCCTCCGCGGACGCGCCGCCGTAAGGGGCTTTGCGTCGGATCGATGTGGCCACTGATTCGCCTGCAACGGGCGTGATCGGGAAGGCCGATCCGGTGCGACAAGCCCTGAGCCGGAAGACCTGCCTACCCCCGGATGTTCCGGGACGGGGACGCTCATCGGGTCGATCGCTTGTCGACCCACCACGGCCCTCGCGTTTTTGGGGCCAGGAGATTCGCACATGTTTGGTTTGCTTACGCAACTTGGCTGCGCGCGGGTTCTGCTCTCCGCGGCGTCGGCCTTGTCCCTATCCGCTGCCGCTCACGGCCAGCTCGTCGCCGGCTACACCGCCGGGTCGGGCGACAACGCCTCGTCCCTCATCATCGACTTTGGTTTCCTCGGGGCGGACGCCTACCTCTTTACGTATCGCTTCGACGGCAGCGCGACCGGCCAGGAGATGCTCGCCGCACTCGACGCCGCCGGCGATCTTGACGTCGACAGCTCGACCTTCGACTTCGGCACCGGGCCGATTCTTTTTATCAACGGCTTTAGCTTCGCCGGCCAAACCGCCGTCCCCGACTTCTCGACCACCGGGCAGACCTGGCGCTACTGGATCAAAGACGACCGACCCGACGCGACCGAACCCTACGTCCAACCCGAGTTCGGCATCAGCGACCGCAACCTCACCGACGGGTCCGTCGACGCGTTCGGGCTGGACATCTCCGAGTTCAACACGCTCGGCCTCGAACCCACCGTCACGCCCCCGCCGCTCGTCCCCGAGCCCGGCAGCGCGACGCTATTCGCCCTGACCGGGTTCGCCGCGCTCGCCCGCCGACGTCGATCCACCCGTTAACCCCCCCCACGCTGCGCGCCGCCTCGCCGTGCGCGTTGCGTCTTTGAGATGAACCCCAGGCCTCACCAACGCGCCGGCTTCACCCTGATCGAGTTGCTCGTCGTCGTCTCGATCGTCGGGCTGTTGATCGCGCTGCTGCTGCCCGCGCTCGGCAGCGCTCGTGCATCGGTCCGCGCGACGATGTGCCTGAGTAACCAGCGCCAAACCGCCGCCGCCCTCATCAACTACACCGCCGAGCACAGAGGCCGATTCGTCTACTACGCCACCACGGCCCCCGCCACGCCCGGCAAGCAGTGGTGGTTCGGCTACCAAAGCGACAACAGCACCGCGATGAACCGCCCGCTCGACAAAACCCGCGGCCCACTCGCGAGCTACCTCGGCGATACGATCGACGCCGCGCTCGCCTGCAGCGACTTCCCGGCCGACGACGACAACTTCCGCGCCAAGTTCGCCGTCCGCTCCGCGCACTTCGGGATCAACGGCGCGATCGTCCCCCCCTTTGAAAACGTCGAGCCCAGACTGATCGACGAAGTCAAACAACCGTCGGACGTCTTCGCCTTCGCCGACGCGGTCCACCAGCAGGTCGCCCCCGTCTTCTTCGAGCCCCACAGCGTCTCCTACCGCCGGCCCGGCAAGGTCACCGGCACCGCGCACTACCGACACGACAACCGCGCGAACCTCGCCTACCTCGACGGCCACGCCGAACCCCTCGCCCCGCCCCCGAACGAAACCGTCTGGCAAACCCTCGCCGACGCGCCGCTGACCAACCTCGACTCCTCCGACGGCATCGACACGCGCTACGGCTTCGACACCTGGACGAAGTAAATATGTCCCTGCTGCGCAGCGGGAGACGTGAAGCGTCCCGTGGTTCGGCGCGTCGATTGTGTGATACAAACCAGAAACTTCGGACGGGACGCTCCGCGTCACCCGCTACATCATTCTTAAAAAAGAGGTCTGGGAATACTCCCCAACGTCGATTTGTTCTATCCCCTGCAAGCGATCACCACCTAGCTACAATCTTCCGACCATGAGCGAACAAGACCTGCCCAAAGAAAAACTCGTCATCATCGGCTCCGGCCCCGCCGGCTGGACCGCCGCCATCTACGCCGCACGCGCCTCGCTCGATCCGCTCGTCTTCGCCGGCCGATCGCAGGGCACCCTCCTCGCCGGCGGCCAGCTCATGCTCACCACCGACGTCGAGAACTACCCCGGCTTCCCCGACGGCGTCACCGGCCCGGAGATGATGCAGAAGTTTTTCGAACAAGCCGCACGCTTCGACACCCGCGTCGTCACCGACGAAGGACCGAAAAAGGGCAGCGACATCGACTCCAAACTCTTCTCCATCTTCCAGGACGTGAAGTCCGTCGACCTCAGCGAACGCCCCTTCCGCGTCGTCGGCGACGGCGGCTACAAGGTCCTCGCCGAGTCAGTCATCATCGCCACCGGCGCCTCGGCAAAATGGCTGGGCCTGGAGAACGAAGAACGCCTGGCCAAGTCCGGCGGGGGCGTGAGCGCCTGTGCCGTGTGCGACGGCGCGCTGCCGATGTTCCGAGATAGCGAACTCGGCGTCGTCGGCGCGGGTGATACCGCCGTCGAAGAAGCGCTCTACCTCACCAAGTTCGCGAGCAAGGTGCACATGTTCGTCCGCCGCGACGAGATGCGCGCCAGCAAGGTCATGCAGGAGCGCGCGCTGAATAGCGACAAGATCGAGATGCACTGGCACACCGAGGTCATCGACATCCACGGCGACGACAAGATCACCGGCGTCCGACTCATTAACAACCAAACGCAAGAAGAACGCGACATGGACCTCGGCGGACTGTTCATGGCCATCGGGCACACGCCCATCACCGGCTTCCTCGACGGCCAACTCAAGATGGACGACACCGGCTACCTCGTCCTGCCCAACCCCGGCCGATCGATGACCGACATCGAAGGCGTCTTTGCCGCCGGTGACGTGTCCGACCACATCTACCGACAGGCCGTCACCGCCGCCGGCATGGGCTGCAAGGCCGCGATCGACGCCGAACGCTGGCTGGAGAACCAGGAGTAACGGCGCCGGCTTTGACATGCGGCCGGGCGGCGCCGAGATTACCGCGTGACTTCGACGCCGCCGCAAGCCGAGCTGGACCCGATGCGTCCGAGCGAGATTACGCCGCGCCGGCGCGCCAAGAAGTTCGGCATCCGTTTC
>JBMYUK010000302.1:0-3947 GCA_049605275.1 Phycisphaeraceae bacterium | reverse complement strand
CTGAGCCGGATCAATCCGCCTTCGAGCGACTCGGCGGCGGGCGGCTCGATCGCGTCGATGCCCGCGAGCTGCGCAAGGCCGCGGACCGCGGGGTCGGGGCTGATGATCGCGGCGCGTTTGCCGAAGCGCTCGGTCCAACTCGGCAGCGTCGGCGTTCTGCCCAGGCCCCAGGGCCAGAGGTGGGTCACGGGTGTCTCGTCCATCTCGAGCCGGGCCCGGTTGATCTCGTGATCGTCGAGCGCAACGGCGCTGTGCGCGATCAGCTGCTGCAGGCGTTCGCCGGGCAGATCGCCGACGGGCAGGTGCTCTCGGATCGGCTGGTTCAGAATCACGCTCGGCGGCGCGCTGACGACCGGCGACCAATCGCGGAAGCCTTCACCGGGCTCATCGTCGTCACGCCCCAGGTCGATGAGTACGTGCATCGCGCCGGGCCCGGCGTGAACAACCGCGCCGGGCAGGTCGAGCCGAGGCAACAGTTGCTGCACGAGCGCTCGCGCTTCGGCGGCGGGCAAGGCGGCGTCGTCGTACGCGACGAGGTCGCCCGCCGGCGCCGCGATCAGCGACAGGCACATCGCCCACGCCCCCTCGGAGACGTCAATGCCCAGGCCCTTAGCGGTCAAGGGGGCTCGGCCGGTGTATCGCTTGGCGGCGTTGTAGCCGAGCAGCGACATGACCGCGGCGTCCGCGCCGGGCTCGACGGTATCGGGCAGCATCGCCGCGCGGCCGAGTCGCCCGACCCTGCCCATGCGAGCAAGCGCCGGTGCCTTGACCGCCCCGAGCGGGGTCTTGCCGCTGAGCGCTTCGGCCGGCCGATCGCAGGCCCCACCCATGATGACGATCGCGTACTTCATCGACGCCCCGCTTGCGAACGCTCCGTCAGTTAAACACGCGGATCGGCAGACCCTCGGCCTTCCACTTCTCGATCAACAGTCGCGCCTCGTCCGTCATCAGCTTCAACCGCTCGGACGTATCGGTCAGGTTCAGATACAGCTGCGGGTCGTTGAGCAAGAGGCCCACGGTGCTGTCCTTGCTGTCGGCCCGGGCGACGAGCTTGTCGATCACCGAGACGACCTTGGCCGCGTCGTCGGCGAGGGCGACGTAGCGCGTCTCGATCTCCGCGATGCTGCCCGACGCGGTGTCGAGCGTCTTGATCGACGCGTCGATGGTCTGATCGACCTTGGCCAGCCGCGTCTCGGCCGAGTCGGCCAGGGCGAGGTAGCGCGCTTCGAGCGACGAGACGGTCTCGCCCAGCGTTTCGGTGATCGCCTTGGCGTTCTCGGCGGTCTGCACGACGTTTTCGCGCAGCGACTCGTCGGCGAGCCAGGCTTCGGCGCCGGCGAACACACGCTGCAAATCGCCGAGGCGATCTTCGAGACCCTGCACGACGCGGGGCAGCGAGGGCAGCGCGTCGTCGTCCTCCGAGCCGAAGAGCGTGTTGATGTTCTCGCCGACGTCGACCCAAGTCCGCTTGAGTTCGGCGATGTCTTCGCTGACGACTTCGAGTTGCATGAGCGGGTCGATGACGCGCCCGGAGGTGAGCGTCGCCGAGCCGTCGCGGGCCAGAGGTTTCGCGCCCGGCCCGCTGTTGACGAGCGCGATCATCGGTCCGCCGCCGAAGAGCGGGGTCTCGATGCGGACGGTGACGTCCTCAGGCACGTCGAACTCATCCTCGATTTTCAGTTTGACGAACGCGCGATTGGGCTCGCCCGGCCCGGCGAAGCCGACCTCGGTGACCTCGCCGACCATCCGGCCCCAGAGCGTGACCTTGCTGTTCTCGCTCAGCCCGGCGACGTTGTCCATGTAGACGGTGACGTGGTAGCCCTGATTCAAGAACGCGGGCAGGTAGCCGAAGGCGGTCAGCAGGATCACGAAGCCGAACAGGCCGACGAGGGACGTGATGCCGACGACGATATTGCGTCGGCGCTCGGTGGTCTTTTTGCGATCGCTCATGGTCAGTCGCTTTGGGGCTGGTCCGGCGCGGGTGCGTTGTGCTGAAAGGCCCGGCGGATGTTGTCGAGGTCGTCGCGGTCGGCCTCGCCATTGATGAACCGCTGGACGACGGCGTTGTCCGACGCGCGAAACTGCTCGGGCTTGCCGTCGCAGATGATCTCGCCGGAGTGAACGAGCAGCATGCGGTCGGCGATCTTGTTCGCGCTGGCCATGTCGTGCGTGACCACGACGCTCGTGATCCCCATGGTCCGCGTCAGCGCGAGGATCAACTCGTTAATCACGTCCGCGCGGACCGGGTCCAGCCCGGTCGTCGGCTCATCATACAGCACCATGCACGGCTGGAGCACGATCGCCCGCGCCAGCGCGACGCGCCGCTGCTGACCGCCGGACAGCTCGGCCGGCATCTTGTCCTGATAGCCCTCGAGCCCGACGAGCCCGAGCACGCGCTTGACGCAGGCCTCGCGATGCTCGGCGTCCATGCGCGTGTGCTCGACCAGGGGGAAGGCGATGTTCTCGCCGATGGTCATCGAGTCGAAGAGCGCGCCGAGTTGGAACAGGTAGCCGATGCGCTTGCGGATCCCGACCAGTTCGTCTTCCGAGAGCGTGTCGACGCGCGTGCCGTCGAAGGTGACCTCGCCGGCGTCGGGTTTGATGAGCCCGACGATGTGCTTGAGCATGACGCTCTTGCCCGTGCCCGAGGGGCCGAGGATGACGGTCGTCTTGCCGCGCTCGATGTCGAGGCTGATGCCGGTGAGCACCTTCGTCTTGCCGAAGGCTTTGTGCAGATTCTGGATGCGGACGATCGGCTCGTCGGCGTCGAGATCGGAGCGCTCCGCCCCGGCCGTCGGCGACAGGGCCTCGACCGTTTCCCGATCGAAACCGTCGTACAGCCCGGCGGGTTGGAATCCGCCCGTGGCCGTCGTCGCGCTCTCAGATTCGGTCGACATCAGCACCGCCTCTCGTCGGCTCGCTCGCACATCCCCGCCGCCTCACGATCACTCCGCTCGGAAGTAGTCGCGCACCGCGGCGATCACCTCGTCCTGCTGCGCGTTGGTCATCTCCGGGAAGATCGGAAGCGCCATCACCTCGTCCGCCGCCTGCTCGGCGACGGGCAGTGCGCCCGCTCGATAGCCCAGGTGATCGAAGCAATCGAGCAGGTGCAGCGGCACCGGATAGTAGACCCGCGATTGCACGCCGCACGCCTCGAGGTGCGCCATCAATGGGTCGCGACCGCCGGAACGCACGCGGATCGTGTAGTGGTTGTAAGTGTGGTACCGCTTCTCCGCCTCGACGGGCGTGGACACCTGCACGTCTTCGAGGTGGCGGTTGTACCGGTCGGCCAACTCCCGGCGGCGCACGAGTTGCTCGTCGAGAAACGGCAGCTTGATCGATAGGGCCTTGGCCTGGATCGCGTCGATGCGGAAGTTGCCGCCGAGGTGTTTCACGCGGTAGCCCGGCTCCAGGCCGTGGACGCGCATCTTGCGGATCTTCGCGGCGAGTTCTGCGTCGCTGGTCACGACCGCGCCCGCGTCGCCGATCGCCGCGAGGTTCTTGGTCGGGAAAAAACTGAAGATCCCCGCGTCGCCGAGCGAGCCCGCCTTCGCCTCGTCCATGCGTGCGCCGATGGCCTGGTCCGCGTCTTCGAGGACCTTGAGGTCGTGCGCTTTCGCGAGGTCCATGATCGCGTCCATCTTCGCCATCTGGCCGTAGAGGTGGACGGGGACGATGGCCTTGGTCTTGTCGGTGATGCAGGCTTCGAGCGATTCGATCGCGACGTTATAGATCCGCGGGTTGACGTCGCAGAACACCGGCGTCGCGCCGAGGCGGGCGATGCTCCCGGCCGTGTGCACGTAACTCAGCGGCGAGGTGATGACCTCGTCGCCCGGCCCGATGCCCAGCGCCATGAGCGTGAGCATCAGTGCGTCGGTGCCCGAGCCCACGCCGATCGCGTGATCGACCCCGCAATACGCCGCGAGCTGGTTTTCGAACTCCGCAAC
>JBMYUK010000301.1:0-3955 GCA_049605275.1 Phycisphaeraceae bacterium | reverse complement strand
TCGAAAGATGAACGCGACGACCCAACTCGACCGCCGCTACCGTCGGCAACAGACCCGCCAAACCGACGATCGCCGCGGCGACATCCGTGCACGGCACGCGCTTTACCAGTTCAAACGCCGCGTCGTGACCGGCGAACACCTCGGCGTGCGGCAACGCGTCTCGGAGCGTCTTTGCACTGGATTCGTCCGCGATCGCGACGTGCTTGACGCCGAAGCGCTTCGCCTGCTCGATCAGCGTCTTCGTGCTCGACCGCGCCGCCAGACCGACGACCTCGATCGGCGTGCCGTTGCGCGTCAGGTGGTCGGCCACGCTGAGCGTGTTGACACCGATCGACCCGGTGCAACCGAGCACGATGAGGCGTCGCGGCTGGTCGGTCGTGTCGCTCACGCTAGTCCCTGTCGTCGAGTCGTCGGTTGGAGTAGCCCGCGCTCACCGCGCCGGGGGCCGGTGCGTTGCGCTTCACGATTTTCTTCTTTTTCGAGGGCTTTAAGCGCGCGGGCTTGGCGCCTGTCGATTCGGCTTCGCCGTTGGACGACGCGTCGGGCTTGGCGGGGTCGTCGATCGCAGCGGCGTCGCCATTGTCGGCTTTCTTTTTCGAACGGCTACGCGATCGCTTTCGCTTGGGCTTGTCCTCCGATTGCTCGGCGTCATCCGGCGTATCCGCCTCGTGGTCCGATGCCGCATCTGCCCGCTCGTCTGCACCGGTCTCCGTCGATGCGCTGTCGGCCGTGCTTGAGTCGTCCGATGCGTCGTCCTCGCCCGACTTCTTGCGTCGGCCGCGACCGCCTCTCCGTCGCCGGCGGCGCTTTTTCTTCGGCTGTTCGTCGTCCGACTCGCCGCCGTCGTCGCCCCCGTCAGACGCATCGCTCGTTGATGCTTCGCCTGTGTCCGACGCATCAGCGTCGTTGTCGTCGTCGGCCGAGCCGTCGCCCGATCCCGACTCGTCAACGCCCTGTTCGTCGTCGGACTTCGAGCCCTTGCCGCGTCGTCGTCGGCGTCGTCGGCGTTTTTTCTTGGGCTTGTCGCCTTCCGACGCGTCGCTGTCGTCTCCGATCGTCTCGACGTCTTCGTCGTCGTGGCTACGGTCTTCGATCGAGGGCTGGGTGTCTTCGTCCGTGTCTTCGTCCGTGTCTTCGTCTGCGACGACCGTGACGACGGTCTCGGGCAGTTCCGGATCGTCGAGGTCGCGGTAGGTCTTGTCGGTCGCCTTGCGGAGGTTTTTGAGCGTGTCGGCCTCGTCGGTCGCGAGGGCCTGGTTGCGGCTGTCGAATGCGTCGATGGCGATGTAATCGAGCCGACCCCCGCCGACGCGGACGAGCACCTGCTTGCCGTGCGACTCTTCGAGGTGCGTCAATTCGTTGCGCTTGCGGTTTAGGAGTTGAAACGCGACGTCCGGGCTGATCGTCAGTTCGAGCCGGGCGACGTCGTCGCGCTGCATCACGAGCGCGAGCTGGCGCATGACGTTGAGCACGACCGACTCGCTCGACTGCGTATACCCGAGCCCGGCGCAGTGCCGACACTCGGCGTGGATCGATTTTCTGAGCGAGGGTCGCATCCGCTGCCTGGTCATCTCGAGCAGGCCGAACGTGCTGATCGGGCCGACACGGGTTTTCGCGCGGTCGCGTTTGAGGTTGTCGCGCATCCGCTGCTCGACTTTCTTGCGGTTCTTGGCCGGGCGCATGTCGATCAGGTCGTTGACGACGATGCCGCCGAGGTCGCGGAGGCGGAGTTGTCGGCAGATCTCGTCGACGGCCTCGAGATTGGTGTGCAGGGCGTTGGTCTCGGCGTCGCGTGCCTTGCGGCTCTTACCGGAGTTGACGTCGATCGCGACGAGCGCCTCGGTCTGGTCGATAACCAGCGCGCCGCCGGAGGGCAGCGGCACCTCGCGTGCGCCGATCAGGCCGATCTGCGTCTCGATTCCCTTGCGGTGCAAGAGCGGCACGGGGTCGTCGTAGTAGACGACCTCGGTCTTGGACCGCGGGCTGGCGACGCGCAGGAAGTCCGCGGCGCGACGCGCCGCCCCCAGGTCGTCGACGATCACGCGCTCGGTGTCGGCGGTGAAGACGTCGCGGATCGTGCGAATGACCAGGTCCGACTCGGCGTAGAGCTCGCCGGTGCGTTTGATCTTCTTCTGGTTGCGTTCGATGTTTTTCCAGAGTCGAACGAGGTACGACAGGTCGCGTTTGATGTCGGTCTTGGTCTGGCCGATCGCGGCGGTGCGGGCGATGAACCCGAAGTCGCCCGGCGGCTCGAGCTCTTTGAGAATCTGTCGGGTTTCCTTCCGCGCGTCGTCGTCTTCGACCTTGCGGGAGACGCCGAGCTGCTTCATATCCGGCATCATCACGAGGAATCGACCGGGGATCGAGAGGTAGCTCGTGAGCGTCGGGCCCTTCGTGCCGATGCCTTCTTTAAGCACTTGGACGAGCACCTCGTCGCCGCGCTTGAGGCATTTCTGCATCGGCGGGCGGTCGCGTCGGGCGGTTTTCTTGCCGACTTTTTCGAAGGCCTCGCGGTCCTTGCCGGGGAAGTACTTGGGGTGAAGGTCGGAGATGTGCAGGAAGCCGTTGCGCTCGAGGCCGAAGTCGATGAACGCGGCCTGGATCGAGGCCTCGATGTTCGTGACCCGTCCCTTGTAGATGTTGGAGACGTGCGACTGGGCGGAGGCGCGTTCCTGGTAGTACTCTTCGAGTCGGCCGTCTTCTGCGATCGCGATCCGGCATTCCTCGCCGGGCACGAAATTGATGAGCATTTCTTTGGACACGTTGTGCTATGGGCGAGGTCCGATGTTCGAGGTTCGATGTCTCAGCGCAACACAGCCACGGTCAGTCTGGACTGATCCCGTGGGTTTGGCTTGACATCACACATCCAACATCCAACATCGCACATCCTTGTGCTTAGGGCTCTCTCTCCGCTCAGCCGGCGCAGGTCCGCGCGGCGATCGTTCCAAGAGCCAGTTCGGTTGTCCCGGGGTCAATAGTTCATGGACCGTCCAGCAACGGCCCCGGGTGTTATTCGACTCAGTTCCTCTCGGAGGTAGTTCATCACCTCTCGGTCGTTATCGAAGCTACTGGCCTTACGAGCGATACGCTTGCAGCGTTCGATCCCGGCCGACCGGACCACCCGTTTCACGCCGGGGATCGCCGGCGGGGTGATCGACAATGTTCGCAATCCGTAGCCCAGCAACAGCAGGGTGAATTCGGGTTCGCCGGCCATCTCGCCGCACAGACTCACGCCGATCTTCGCGTGGTTCGCGGCACGAACCACGTTTTTAATCAGCTCGAGCACGGCCGGGTGAGCCCCCGTGTAGAGGCTCGCGATCCGTTCATTGGATCGGTCAACCGCCACAGTGTACTGAATCAGGTCGTTGGTGCCGACCGAGAAGAAATCCACCTCCTTCGCCAGCGCCGCCGCCTGCAGCGCCGCCGACGGCACCTCGATCATCATCCCCACCGGCACTTCACCGACCGCCACGCCCTGGTCTTCGAGATCTTCCCGGACGTCGGAGAGCACCATCTTCGCCTGACGAAGCTCCATGATGTTGCAGATCAGGGGGAACATGATCCGTATCGGACCCTCGGCCGAGGCCCGCAGGATCGCCCGCAGCTGCGTCCGGAACAAATCCAGATGCTGCAGGCACAGACGGATCGAGCGGCAACCCAGAAATGGATTGGGCTCGGCCTCTTCGTGCAGATCCATCAGCCCCGGTGCTATCTTGTCGGCCCCGAGGTCGAGCGTGCGGATCGTCAGCGGCTTGCCACCCAGCGACCTGATCGCTTCGACGTAGGTTTGGTATTGCTGCTCTTCGGTGGGCACGCCGTCGTCGTCCATGAAGAGAAACTCGGTGCGGTACAGGCCGATGCCCTGCGCGCCGTATTCGAGGGCCTCGGGCACTTCGTCGGTGAACTCGATGTTCGCCAGGAGCGTGATCTCCGTGCCGTCGGTCGTGACGGCCGG
>JBMYUK010000300.1:0-3958 GCA_049605275.1 Phycisphaeraceae bacterium | reverse complement strand
CGTAGCATCGCGGCTGTTGTTCGATACCGATGCAATCAGGCGAATTCAGAACGCGATCCGTCTGAAGCGTGGTCGATTAAGCCGTCGCTTCGGGCTCGGCGACGGGTTCGTCTTCGTCTTCCGACAGGCCCTCGATCTTGTCTTCGGCGACCGACGCGCGGAGACGGGCAAAGACCTTGCCGCAGGCTTCGCGGTCGTACTTGAAGTCGTCGACGAGGATGGATCGCTCGCCCGAGCCGATGTCGTAATAGACGTGGGCGATGCCCTTGGTTTCCCAGCGGTTGGCGTCGATGCGGGTGATCTGATCGAAGGGGACTTGGACCCCGCCGTGGGAGTAGAGCGTGGTGTCGTCGACGCCGATGTAGCGTCGCGACCAGAGGGCGACGGAGAAGAGGCAGTAGCTACCGATCGGGAAGACGATGGCGAACTGAAGCCATTGGGTGGTGATATCGCCTTTGGAAAGTTCGTCGGGTTCGCGATCGGGGTCCCAATCGTTGGCCTCGGCGACCTTAGGCCACTCCTTCTTCCAGTCTTCGGGGTATTCTTCTTTGACGGCGTCGAAGGCCTCGCGTGCTTCGATCTTGTTGGGGTAGCCGATGCGAGCGTCGTAGAGACACCACGCGGCGTAGAGCATCGCGCCCAGCGCGATCAGGAGCAGGCGGTTGCGGTAGCCGAAGAGATCGGTGTCGATCGTCGCTTTGATGTCCATGGTCGGGCCCGTGTAGATCAGAGGTCGTGCGACGCGTTTGGCGTCTTTGTCGGTCAGCGCTCCCGGACGCGGTCCAGGGCCTTGGCCCACCAGCAGGTGATAATGCTGGCGGCCTGGGGTCGGCGGAGTAAGTCGCCGAATCCGCCGCGGTCGACGCGTCGGCGGGGGATGCGAGGCATGGGCTCGTCGCTCTGCATCGCCCAGGTCAGAAACGCGTTGGTCTCGGCGATTGCACGGCGTCGCGCCTGACCGGTCCGATAAAGCTGGCTGGAGCGTCGGAATCCCAAAATCGAGCCTTCCCTGATATCGACTGATGCCGCGTGCAGTTTAGACACTGGCGAGCGATTTTGCCATTCAAAAACCCGATTCTGCATCAGTCCGACCAGAGCCCGCGGCGCTTGCGTCGCGCGTCCTGCTCCGCTTGTTCGTACGTATCGACGCGGTCGTGGCCCCACCGATCGTCGTGCGGAGACAGACCCGCCGCGATCAACTCGGCGTTGAGGTCTCGTCCGTCGGGCAACTCGACGTAGGCGAGCAGTCGGCCGAAGCCGCCGCGGAGACGATGCGCTTGGAGATAGACGGTGATGCGCTCGCCTTGGACGCGTTCGGAGGTGTAGTCGCGGGCCGCCTTGGCCCAGGCCTCGTCGGGTTCGCCGCCGCGGCCGAGTTCGGGGGTGTCGACGCCCCACAGCCGAATGCGTGTCGCGGCGCGCTCGCCGTCGGGGACGCGGAGATCGATGGTGTCGCCGTCGACGACGCGGGCGACGTCGAAGGTTTGGCCGTGGTAGCGGTGCCAATCGTCGGCGACGGGCAAGACCCCGCCGACGCGATCGAGGGCCGAGATGGCGACGATGATCGCCAGCGCGACGACGAGCCCGAGCGCTTTGCGTCGACGCACGAGGCGCGCGAGCGCGATCGGATCGATCGACGGACGAGGCGTTCGACCGGGCGCGGGGCGTCGGCGTTGTTGACGGCTTGATCGCGGCGGCATGCACGCACGATAGCGGCTTACGCGACCACGTCCAACAACGTGCCTGGCACGAGCACAGCGACGCCCAAGCCCGACAGCGCGACCGAGCCGACCACGGGCGACAACTCGTCGGGCTCGCCGTCGGCCTCGCACTCGGCTTGCGCGATGGGCGGCACTTGGTCGATTGCGATCGCCGAGCGAGCCGAGGGATCATGGCTGGTCGGATCCGTGCCGCGCGGGTCGTGGGCCAATGCCTCGGGGCTGAGTTCGACTTGGTCGGGTTGGCGCTCGACGTGGCACGGCGTTCGCGAGACATCGTCGAGATGTGCCGAGTCGGGCCGAGCGAGCGCGGGGTCGAACCGATGGGCCCGGATGATATCGACGGTCAGATTACCGGCCGAGGCGATACGCATGCCGCAAGTCAGCCACGCGATCGCGCATGTGCGAATCGATTTACAACTCGTTTCACTGACTCGGCTTAGCCGACACCTGCTCGGTCCGGCTGTAACGATTGTTGCGAAGACGCCTCGTCCCCGACCATCGCCTACCATGACTCGCCATGCGAACCGATGCGCTCGATTACGAACTGCCCGATGCGTTGATCGCGACCCAGCCCGCCGAGCCGCGCGACAGCGCCAGGCTGCTCGTCGTGCGTCGCGAAACGCAGACGCTCGAGCACCACCGCGTCTGCGACCTGCCCGACCTCGGCATCCTCCGGCCCGGCGACCTCATGGTCGTCAACGAGACCCGCGTCATCCGCGCTCAACTCACCGGCCTACGACAGGCCACCGGCGGTCGCATCAGCGGGCTCTACATCGACAGCGACCCGACCGGACGCTGGCGCGTCATGCTCGAATCGCGCGGCACGCTGACGCCCGGCGAGACCATCACCCTTAGCCAAGTCGACAACGACCGCGTCACCCTCGAACTCATCGAGTCGCTCGGCGGCGGCGAGTGGTCGGCGCAGCTGGTCGATCGCGAAGACGCGGCCGGCGTCCTCGAGCGCGTCGGCACCACCCCCTTGCCCCCTTACATCCTTAAGCAGCGACGCAAGCGTCGACAAGACGAAGTCACACCAACCGACGACCAGCGGTACAACACGGTCTACGCCGCGACGCCCGGCTCGGTCGCGGCACCGACGGCCGGGCTGCACTTCACGCCGCGGCTGCTCGACGCGCTCCACGCGATCGGCGTCGAGCGCGCCGCCGTTGACCTGCGCGTCGGCCTCGGCACGTTCGCGCCCGTGCGAACCGAGCAACTCGACGCGCACCCGATGCACGACGAATCCTTCGACGTCTCGCGAAAGACCCTCGACGCGATCCGAGACACCCGCGAGCGCGGCGGCCGGCTGTTGGTCATCGGCACGACGACCGTCCGCGCACTCGAATCGCTGCCTGCCGATGCGCTCGAACGCGACGCCTACCCCGACGGCGTCTCGACGAGCACCGACCTGTTCATCCATCCCGACCGCGGCTTCGACTTCCGATTCACCGATCGGCTGATGACCAACTTCCACCTGCCCAAGTCGACGCTGCTCGCGCTCGTCGCGTCGCTGCCCGGCGTCGGGCTCGGCCGGCTCATGACGACCTATCACACCGCGGTACAAGAGCAATACCGCTTTTACTCGTACGGCGACGCGATGCTCATCGTCTGATCGAACACCAGCCGCCAGTCGACACTCAACCGCGTACACCATCGCACGCTAAAATCTCGGATTCGCCGTCGCCGACACGAACGCCGACGCCCCGTCACACGACTCGCCACGCACGCCCCGACATGCCCCTGGATCAGCCCGACGAGCACGACCCCTACGACGACCACGACCCCGACGCATACCGCGGCGAGCTCGACGAACAGGGCCACTACAAACTCAGCAACGACCAGACCATGCCGCTGGGCGATCACCTCGACGAGCTGCGGAGCCGGATCGTCAAGATGCTGATCGGCGTGGTGATCGCGCTCGTCTTCACCGTCTACTTCGGCTTCCAGATCATCAGCTGGCTCGCCCAGCCGCTGCTGCACGTGCAGAACGTCCTCGGCGTGCCCGCCCCGCCGATCCAGACCGACCCCATGGCCGGGTTCACCAGCGTCTACATGCCCGTCGTCCTCATCGCCGCGGTCATCGTCGCCGCGCCGTGGATCCTCTGGCAGGGCTGGCAGTTCGTCGTGGTCGGGCTCTACGATCACGAGAAAAAGGCCGTCCACATCCTCGCGCCCTTCAGCACGATCATGACGTTCCTAGGCGTGCTCTTTACGTATTACATCCTCCTGCCCGTCTC
>JBMYUK010000299.1:0-3991 GCA_049605275.1 Phycisphaeraceae bacterium | reverse complement strand
CCAAAAGTCCGCGCTCGCCTACCTGCTCAGTCAGTCCGACCTGCCCGGCGACGTCGTCGTCCGTCTGCCCGCGGGCACGACCCAGAAGACCGCCTTCGAGATCGCCTCCGACCTCAGTGCCTACAACGTCTTCCCCGAGGGCGCGACGCCCAGCGACGAGTACCACGTCGTCGAGGTCCGCAAGATTCAGGCCCGCGGAACGATCGGCCGCGTCGATATCATCCGCCCCGGCACCCTGCGCGAGCGCGAGCTCGTCGAGGTCCACATGGAGCTCACCTTCTCTAACGGATGGACGCCCGAGTACATGCGTGTCCGCAACATCGACGTCGATCGCATCGACCCGCTCTTGCTCGCCGCCCCTGCGCCCAAGCCCAAGGCCAAGCAGCCGACCTACGAAGAGGTCGCGCCCGAAGCCGCGCCCGAGTCGATCGACGAGGCACCCGAGTCCGTTGACGAGTCCGCCGACGAAGCCGACGAAGAAGCCGCCGAGTAACCGCGTTGCTTCTCGAACTGATCTGAAACGAGTTGAACCCCACGAAGATGCATCCGTCATGACCTGGACCCTTAGTGCCTTTGCCGACGAGTCGGCCGACAGCGCCGCCGATCAGATCGCGGCGCTCAAACAAGCCAGCATCGATCACGTCGATCTCCGCTCGGTCGACGGGATCAACATCGTCGAGTTGCCCGTCGAGCACGCCGAGCGCGTCAAGGCGATGCTCGACGACGCGGGGATCGAAGTCGGCATGTACGGCTCGCCGATCGGTAAGACCGACATCGCCGATCCGATCGACATCGAACTGGGTCGGCTCGATCACCTCGGCAAGATGCTCGACGTGTTCGGCGCGGTCAACGTCCGTGCGTTTAGCTTTTACAACAAGGCCGGCGTCCCGCGCGACGATTGGAAGACTCAGTCGTTCGACAAGCTCGTCAAGCTGCGCGAGCGTTGTGCCGAGTTGGGGCTGGTTCTGTTTCACGAGAACGAGACCGAGGTCTACGGCGACCACCCGGATCAGATCGTCGAGTTGGCCGAGTTGCGCGACGCGAACTTTAAGTTGATCTACGACTTCGCGAATTATCAGCGGACCGGGGCCGAGCCTTGGGCGAACTGGCAGCGGCTAAAGCCGATGACCGATGCGCTGCACTTCAAGGACCAGAAGAAGAGCGGCGACCACGTGCCGATCGGCAAGGGCGACACGATGGCCAAGGAGATCGTGGCCGACGCGGTGAAGACCGGCTGGTCCGGCCCGTGTACGCTCGAGCCGCACTTGTTTATGTCCGATGCCGTGCTGTCCACGAACGTGCACGGCCGGGGCGATACCTCGCTCGAAGGCAAGACGCGGGAAGAACTGTTTCAGATCGCCGCGGAAAACGCGCATGCCCTCATGCGCGAAGCCGGGGCGATGTGATCGGACGCGGGCGGGGCGTCGCGGAACTTTTCGCCGCCTGGAGAACAATCGGGCGATCTCTGGGCGTAGTGCTGTAGCCGAAGCCCGCACGAATGCTCGCCTCGAAGTGGCCCCTGGAGTGATCGCCATGCTTTACGCCCGACTGCCCCTCGCCGCCGTGCTCGCCGCCGTGTCCGCGTTCGCATTCGGTGTTGCGGGTCAGGACGAATCGCTCGAGTCCGACGAGCCCGCGGAGGTCACCATCGGCCAGCGCGGCTCGGAGCAGGACCCGCTCGCCGGCCGCGACCCCGTGACCGCCGCCGTCCCCGAGGACGCGGGCCCCGCCAAACCCGAGGGCGAACTCGGCATCCCTTCGATGATCGTGAAGGTCGATCCGCGGGTGCTCGGCGTTGCGCCGGGCGAGCCGCTGCCGCCGCTTCGCCGCGAGGGCGAGACCGTGCGCAAGCGCGACGGCCGACTGCTTCCGACCGGCGACCGCGGGTACGCGGTGTTTATCCTCGACGCGGACCCCGAGGCCGGCGACGACAAGCCGCTGGCGATGATCGTTGCGCCGTGCATGACGCTCGAGTCGATGGAGCGGCTCATGGAAGACCGCGGCGACGACCTGCGCTTCACCGTCACCGGCGTTGTCCATACCTACCGCGGGGTCAACTACCTGCTGCCGACCTCGCAGCCCAAGCCCTGGGTCGTCGCCAACGACGACGGCGAGCAACTCGTCGAAGCCGGCGAGCCGAGCGACAACGAAGCCGCTCGGCCCGCTGTTGACGATTCGGAATCGGCCGACGCGACTGCCGATGGCGGTGACGATGCTAACGACGAGTCAGGCGACGACGCGACGCCCTCGGCCGACGAGGTCCTCCGACAACTCCTCGAACAGACGCGCGAAGGCCCCGAGCCGATCGACGCGGACGAAGACACGGCCCAGTCGCCCGCCGTCGCGCCCAACGACCTCGCGATCGACCCGCTGCTGCTCGGGCTCGACACCGATCAGCCGCTGGCTCAACTCAAGGAAGAGGGCCAGTTCATCATCGCTCGCACGGGTCGCTTGATTCAATCGGCCGACGGTTCGCACGCGCTCTTCGTGCTCGATTCCGATGGCGCGGACGCCCCCGAGCCGCCGATGATCCTGCACGCCTGCAAGCTCTTGGAAACGATGGAGAAGACCGTCATGACCCAGGGCGACGACGTGCCGTTCGTCATCACCGGGCAGGTGTTCATGTACCGCGGGGCGAATTACCTGCTCCCCTCGATCGTCAAGCGCGAATACGACCGCGGCAACCTCGAGTAGCGACCATGCACACGCTCACCGTCCAGACCCGCGACCGCGACCAGATGGTCGAGATCACCCGCGAGTTGCAGGCCCTCGTCGACGAAGCTGGCGCGATCGACGGATCGGTCATCGTCTATGTCCCGCACACCACGGCCGGCGTCACCATCAACGAAAACGCCGACCCCGACGTCGTCCACGACACGCTCAAGCGGCTGGACAAGATGGTCCCGTGGCGCGAGCCGTTCGATCGCCACGGCGAGGGCAACAGCGCGTCGCACGTCAAGGCCTCGATGATGGGCTCGAGCGTGACCGTACTCATCCGAGGCGGCCGGCTGCAACTCGGCACGTGGCAGGGCGTCTGGTTCTGCGAGTTCGACGGCCCGCGCACCCGCCAGGCGTGGGTCTCGATCACGGGCTAGAGCACGAAGTATTTTTTGGCACGATTGCATCAGCCCATCTTCCTCTCAGGGAGAGGGTGAGGGTGAGGGTGGGCCGTGGTATTCACGCGAAATACTTCAGATGCAAACCGTTTTGAGTTTACTTATCGAAATAGCCGCGACGCTACGCGTCGCAGGCAAAGCATGACACGCTGATCGCGCGTCTCCTGCGATGCGTAGCATCGCGGCTAGCGTTGATATTAACCTTATCGCTGGGTATCGAAACGTGATGCGGATCAGCTCAGCGCATCCGCGGCGAGCAGGGCCGCGCCGATCGGGCCGGCGTTGTCTTCGAGTTCGCTGAGGACGAGCTTGGTTTCTTTGAGCTTGTCGGGGAAGACGTGCTTTTCGAAAGCGGCGCGGACGAGTTTGAGCCAGGGCTTGCCGAGCGCTTCGCTCGCGCCGCCGCCGATGACGACGCAGGGCAGGCTCAGCAGCGTGACCGTGTTGGCGATCGCCATGCCGATGTAACGAGCCGCGTCTTCGACGACCTCGACGGTGAGGTCGTCGCCCTGTTTAAAGGCCTGCGCGAGGACCTTGGATCGTATCTTGCTGAGGTCGCCGTCGACCAGTTCGGTGACGACGCTCTTGTGGTTGTACTCGATCATGTGGCGGAGGCGTCGGACCATGCTGGTTCGGCTGGCGAGGTCTTCGACGGTCCGGTGCCCGAGCGAGCCTCGGCCGCCGACGATGGTGTGGCCGATCTCGCCGGCGGTGTGGCCGGTCCCGCGGTAGAGCTGGCCGTGGATGACGAGCCCGCCGCCGACGCCCGTGCCCACGAAGATCGCCAGTTGTTCGTCGTAGCCCCGGCCCGCGCCGGCCTTGTACTCGCCCCACGCGCCGACGTTCACGTCATTGTCGATCGCCACCGGGAACGA
>JBMYUK010000298.1:0-4006 GCA_049605275.1 Phycisphaeraceae bacterium | reverse complement strand
ATTCCCGCGGGCTGCGGGACGACGAGATACCTTACGCCAAGCCGCCCGGAGAGTTCCGCATGCTCTTCACCGGCGATTCGGTCCTGTTTGGGGACGGCGTGGCGGCGGTGTTCGGAGCGGATCGGGTGATGGTGACGACGTACGCGCGGCCGAGCCAGCCGATCAAGCGTTGGGTGAAGGATTGGCGTCCGCCTTCGGGGATGACGGACGACAAGCCCGAGGACAACGGGCTGTTGTATGAGGCGATGATGGCGTCGGTTCGGCGCGGGGTGAAGGATCGGCCGATCGCGTCGGTGACGTTCGTCTGGATGCAGGGCGAGGCGGACGCGATGGCGGGCTGGGGCAGCGTGTACGAGGCGAGCTTTCTGCGATTGATCGATCAGATCGAGGCGGACCTGGGCGTCGAGCGGGTGAACTTCGTGGTGGGTCGGATCAACGAGTTTTGGATCGATAAGCCGGACGGCGCGCTGATGCGGGAGGTGCTGCGGGGTTTGGGCGAATCGCAGGCGCACGGCGACTGGGTCGACACGGACGATCTGAATCGGGGGGTGAATCCGTGGGGCGGGTATAGCTTCGAGGACGGCCACTTCCCGCCGGCGGGGTATCGGGTGATGGGCCAGCGTTTTGCGCGCAAGGCCTGTCGGTTGATCGACCCGGAGATTGCGCTCGATCACGCGGTGTTCGACGAGGTGTTTTTCGACTCGGCTAAGCAGATCGAGACGCACGCGGCGGTGGGCGCTTCGGTGGCTGGTGGCGGGGCGGACGCTCGGTACGACGGCGGGGCGGCGGGGCTGTCGGTGTTGACCGATGGCGCGTTTGCGGCGTTGGATCACGAGGCGGCGGGTTGGATCGGCTTTGCGCCGCGCGAGGCGCCTTATGAACTCGTTGTCGACCTCGGCGAAGTACAGGCGATCGAGAGCGTCGCGGTGCACACGCTCTTGAGTTCGAAGGCGAAGGCGGTGTTTCCCGACAGGGTGGTTTATGCGCTCTCGGAAGACGGAAAGTCGTACGCGGAGCGCCGCAGCCGGTACCACGGCATTCACTTTTACGAGAAGCGCAAGCTGGCGGCGATGCGACAAGCGGGGATCGAGCCGACCGGGGTGCTGCTGCTGACCGAGCAGCGGACGCGGCAGGGCCCGGCGCGGGCGCGAACGGTCCGCGTGACCATCTCGACCGGCGACCAGTGGGTGTTTATCGATGAGATCGTGGTGAACCCGGTCGGGAAGTGACCTGCGGCATGAGGACAGTTTTTGCTACCGTTGAAAGGGCGATTGTGATGCGAAAGTGTGCTGTCCGGGTCGTGCTCGCGTGGTGGGTCTGCTGCGGGATGGCCGTCGCGTGGTCGGCCGGGGCGGACGATGTGCCGCCGGCGAACATCGTGCTCATCATGGCGGACGACTTGGGGTACGAGTGCATCGGTGCGAACGGGGGCGCGTACGCGACGCCGAACCTGGATGCGTTGGCGGCGGGGGGCGTGCGGTTCACGAACTGCTTTGCGAATCCGCTCTGCACGCCCTCGCGGGTGAAGATCATGACGGGGCTTTACAACGTGCGGAACTACGTGAAGTTCGGCGTGCTGCCGCGCGGGGAGGTGACCTTCGCGCATCGACTTAAGCGCGCGGGGTACGCGACGGCCGTGGCGGGCAAGTGGCAACTCGGCGACAAGGTCGATTCGCCGAGACACTTCGGCTTCGACACGTCTTGCCTCTGGCAGCACACGCGCAAGCGCACCCGCGCGGGCACAAGAATCGACTCGCGCTTCCCCAATCCGCTTCTTGAGATCGACGGCAACGAGCGCGATTTCACCGACGGCGAGTACGGGCCGCAGGTCTGCGCCGACTTCATCTGCGACTTTATGGAGACGAATCGCGACCGGCCGTTCTTGGTGTACTACCCGATGATCCTGACGCACTGCCCGTTCGTCCCCACGCCCGACTCCAAGGACTGGGACCCGACGGACCCCGGCTCGAAAACCTACAAGGGTGACGCGAAACACTTCGCCGACATGGTGACCTACATGGACAAACTTGTCGGCCAGATCGTGGACAAGCTCGAGGCACTCGGCCTTCGCGAGAACACGCTGATCCTGTTCACCGGCGACAACGGCACGGACCAGCCGATCGTCACGCGGATGAACGGCAGAGCGATCGAATGGGGCAAGGGCAAGCTGAACGACGCGGGCACGCGGGTCCCCCTGATCGCGAGTTGGCCGAGGCTTCACGCCGCGGGCCGGGTGAGCGAGACGCTCGTCGACTTCACGGACATCCTCCCGACGCTGTGCGAGGCGAGTGGCGCGGCGCTGCCCGAGGGTTATCCCGGCGACGGCGTGAGCCTGATCCCCGCGATCACGGGCGCGGGCGAGCGCGACAAGCCCTGGGTTTACGTCTGGTATCGCGGGCAGGTGATGGCTCGCAACGAAACTTACGCGCTGGTGGGATCGCAGAGCGGCGCGGAGATGCGGCTGTTGAAATACGCTCGGCCGTACGACGCCGAGACCCTCGCCGACGCCGATCTCACGCCGCAAGAGGTCAAGACCAAGGCCGCGCTGCAAGCGGTGATCGATCGGTTAGCGGCGACGCGCCCGGCCGAACTGCGTGCCCAGACGGGCGGGAAGTGACCCGGCGGCAAGATCGCGCTAGGTCGTAGCACAGATGCGGCGGGCTTTGCAGATTGTGCCGCCGGTGCTGTTACACTCTTCGATGCGGCACGTCGTTGTGTCGGGCGTCGCTGCATCGATGGTGCGACGTCGATCCGCTTGTTTCGAACCCCTCATCAAAGAAGGAACGCCATGCTTAAGAAATCAAAACTCATCGCCGGCCTGCTGGGCCTGTGCCTGATGGCTGGGCCGGGCCTCACCGCCCAAGCCGACCTGCCCGACCCCGACGGCAAGCCCGCGGATATGTCCAAGCCCGTCAAGGTCTTCATCATCATGGGCCAGTCCAACACCCTCGAGTTTGGCCAGGTGCAGGGCGATAAGGACGGCGCGCTGCTCAAGGCCATCAACGAGGAAGGCCTGTACCCCTTCATGGTCGACGACTCGGGCAACTGGACCGTTCGGCAAGACGTGCGACAGGTCCACGTGATGCAGCGGCGCGGCAAGATGGCGATGCAGCGCAACGCCTGGCTCACCGTCAAAGGCAAGAAGATCGGCATCGACCAGGGCATCGGCCATCAACTGGGCACGCACTTCGACGAGCCCGTGCTCGTGCTCCGCAGTTCCATCGGCAACCGCGGCCTGGGCTGGGACCTCCTCCCGCCCGGCAGCCCGTCGTGGGAAGTCGAAGTCACCGACAAGAAGACCGGCGAAACCAAGACCATGGTCCACGCCGGCTACAAGCAGTCGCCCGCGCGCTGGGAGAAAGGCACTGAGCCTAAGCCCATCGGCTGGTACGCGGGCAAGCAGTACGACGACGACGTCGCGAACGCGAAGAAAGTCCTGGCCGACATCGCGACGTTCTATCCCGAGGCGACCGAGTTCGAAGTCGCCGGCTTCTTCTGGTGGCAGGGCTGCAAGGACCGCGGCAACCCCGCCTACTACAACCGTTACGAAAAGCACCTCGGCTTCCTCATCGAAGCGCTCCGCAAAGACTTCAACGCACCCGAGGCGAAGTTCGTCGCGGCGTCGCTCGGCGAAGACAAGATGGGCGTTCAAAACGGCGGCGGCAAAATCCTCGAAGCGATCATGAACATCGCCGACGCCAGCAAGTACCCTCAGTACAAGGGCGACGTCGCCGGCGTCTACACCCACCCCCTCGCCTCCCCGCCCGGCGGCTCCTGCGGACACTACGGCGGCAGCGCCAAGACCTACATGAACGTCGGCCTCGCGATGGGCAAGGCCATGGTCGAACTCTACCAAGCCGACAAGTAAACCGATTCAGCCCGGCTTTCTACGGCTTCGCGACGGCCTCGCTACGCCATCGAGCCGACATCACCCCTCGCAAGTTCCAACGGCTCCGCGCTCCGGCGCGGGGCCGTTTTTCGATAACACGCCGCGACCGATCGACCA
>JBMYUK010000297.1:0-4023 GCA_049605275.1 Phycisphaeraceae bacterium | reverse complement strand
CCCCTCCCCCCGCGCCCGCGCCCGCCAACCCAAAAAACAACCCTTCATCAATAGACCCCGCGATGACGTTCGCGCGCGCACCCCGCAACGCGACAGACAAAACAACACGCGATACCTCCCGTGAAAAAGATGGCCGGGAGTCGTTTTTATTCGCCACAACAAGCGACTCCTCACCCCTTAATTATTCTGAACCCCGATTCGGCTTTATCCATGCCGGATTCGCTTGATGCTTCGGTGTTTGTAAGGTAGTCTGCGGACATGGCTAAGTCCGCTTCTTCCAAGGGAACCCGCAAGACGAAACTCGCCTCGAGGGTATCTTCGCCTGCACCGGCCACGCCGCGCCCTTCCCTGAACCAGAGCCTCTCCGCCGCCAAGGCAGCCAAAAAAGACGAGTTTTACACCCAATACATCGACATCCAAAAAGAGGTTGAAGCCTACCTCGAATACGATCCCGACACCTTCCGCAGTAAAGTCATCTACTGCAACTGCGACGACCCGTTCGAGTCCAACTTCTTCAAATACTTCGCCGCCAACTTCAATCGGCTTGGCCTGAAGAAACTCATCACTACCAGCTACGACGGCTCTCCCATCGCCGGCCAGCAGACCTCCCTCTTCCCCGAGTTCGACCAGGCCGACAACAAACGCCGCAAGCCTCATGGCGCCTCGTTTGCGATCGAGATCGAAGAAGTCACCGACATCAACGGCGACGGCGCGACCGACATCGAAGATGTCAAGCTCTTCCTCGAACACAACCCCCACAGCCGAAAAGCCCTCAAAGGCGGCGGCGACTTCCGCAGCGACGAATGCGTCGAACTCCTCAAGTCCGCCGACATCGTCGTCACCAACCCACCGTTCTCGTTATTCCGGGAGTTTGTGGCACTGCTCATGGAGTGTGACAAAAAATTTCTCATCATTGGCAACCAGAGTGCCCTAACCACGAGTGAGATTTTCCCGCTTATCCGAGAGAACAAAATGTGGCTCGGCGTAGACAACGGTGGAACAAAATGGTTCGAAGTTAAGGACGATTACGACATAAAAACCGAATCCCGAAAGAAAACCGAGAACGGCAAAAAATATTTCAGCATGGGCAGCATCATGTGGTACACAAACCTCGACCACGGACGCCGCCACCAAGAATTGCCGCTGATGACAATGGCTGACAACTTAAAGTTCAACAAAAAGCTCAGTGGGAAAACTGAGTACGATGCGTACGACAATTACGTCGCCATCGAGATACCCACTTACAAAAGTATCCCCACTGATTACGAAGGTGTAATGGGTGTGCCGATTACATTTGTTGACAAATACAACCCAGATCAATTTGAGATTGTGGGTTCTGACTACGAAGTAAAGCAGGGGCTTCATCCTGAGTTGGTTAGAGACAACTGGGACGGCAAACTGGATCGTGGATACATCGGTGGTAAGAGAATGTTTGCCCGAATCCTCATCCGCCATCGAAAGAAGAGAATCAAGCATTGAAAACTAATCTTCGTACCGACCAGACCGTCACGGATGTCTGCGAAGGGTTTGTATACAACGAACTCGAGGGCAAAGGTCTTTTTGGCCTCGGCGGCAAGCTCACCATCCAGCCCGAGTACCAACGTAACTACCTCTACGCAGACAAAGGCGGTGACAAGGAAAAGGCCGTAATCGAATCCCTTCTCAAGGGCTACCCGCTCGGCCTGATTTACTTCAATCAGGTCGGCCCGGACAAGTTCGAGGTGCTGGATGGGCAGCAGCGGATCACCAGCATCGGCCGGTTCATCACTGGTAAGTTTGCGATCATGGTAAGTGGCAACCCTCAGGTTTTCGACAGTCTTCCGCCAGAAGCTCAGAAGAAGATCTGTGAGTCGAACTTGCTGATCTATGAGTGCGAAGGCACGGAGACCGAGATCAAACAGTGGTTCGAAACAATTAACATCGCTGGCGTCCCACTCAACAAACAAGAACTACTCAACGCGATCTACTCCGGAGCGTTCGTTACGACCGCCAAGGCCGAGTTCAGTAATAGCCAGAACGCGAAGATAAAAAAATGGAGCGTTTACATCAACGGGTCCGCCAATCGCCAGGACTTTTTAGCAAGGGCACTGGAATGGGTGAGCAAAGGCGACGTTGGCACCTACATGAGTCAGCACCGCAATGACACGGACATCAAGGAACTCAAGACGTACTTCAACACCGTGATCGACTGGGTGTCGGGCGTGTTCGATGATGTCGAGAGCGAGATGCGCGGGCTGGAGTGGGGTCGGCTGTACGAGGAGCATCACCACAAGTCCTACGACCCGGCGAAGGTGTCGGCGGATGTTCACGCGCTTTACGCCGACCCTTATGTCAAGAAGCGGGCCGGCGTGTTCGAGTACATCCTCGGCGGGAAGCAGGACACGAAGCTGTTGGATGTGCGGGTGTTCGACGACGCGACGAAGAAGTCGGTTTACAAGCAGCAGACCAAGGCGGCAGAGAAAAAGGGCGAGTCCAACTGCCCGCTGTGCGCGATTGGGCACGATGCGAACAAGGCCAAGCTCTGGCCGATCAAGGACATGGACGCGGACCACGTGACTGCCTGGAGCAAGGGCGGAGCGACATCAGAGAAGAACTGCGAAATGCTCTGCAAGACGCACAACCGCGCGAAGGGTAATCGTTAGAAGACAGATCAGTTAAGGTTACTGCGTACCTGATGGATGAGATCAAGATCGTCAAGGAGGCGACGGCGTGAACTTTCAACTGACCCGACACGCGGCGGAGGCCATGGAACGACGTGGGATCAAAGCCGAATGGGTCGAGCAGGCGCTGGTCGTCCCGACACAGGTTGAACCGGACAAGCGGGACGCGAATCTGCTACACCACCTCAAGCCCATTGAAGCGTTTGGTGGTCGGGTGCTGCGGGTTATTTTTGATCCATCCGACTCGCCAGTCCGTGTTGTGACCTTATACTTTGACAGGACCGCAAAGGATTTACTATGAAGCTGAAGGTCGATGAACAAGCGGACGCGTTGTACCTGACGATCGATGAATCGCCTGTGATCGAGTCGCAGGAGGTTGCCGCTGGCGTCGTTGTAGATTTCAACGAGCGGGGGGAAGTCGTCGGGGTTGAAATCCTTGGCCTATCCAAACGCGAGGGGAAGTTGAACCTGAAGGAACTGCTTTTTTCTGCGGCGTGACGCTGGCCTTTAGACCCAACAGTCTCCGGGGCGGCTAATAAAAAAAGTGGGCGAAGGAAGAAGGTGTAGCCGCCGCGTCATACGCGGGCGGACGAGTTGGCAGGACGTGATTAAGAGCGTTTGTCCGCCCGGGTGTGAACCGGCGGCTGCGGGACCGCGGCTGGCGGGAATAAAACAGGCAGGAATGCCTGTCCTAACTATACAGATCACATCGGCTTCTGATCGATCGTCGCGTCGTAGACGCTGAGGAGTTTTTCTTTGTCGAAGATCATTTCCTGGCGGGACATGCCGACGACGTCGTACATGGGGGTGAGTTCGATGGCGTCGACGGGGCAGGCTTCTTCGCACATGCCGCAGTAGATGCAGCGGAGTTCGTCGAGGTCGAACTTGATGGGGTATTTTTCGCGGTCGTCCCAGGGGGATTCTTTGCCTTCGATGTGGATGCAGTTGGCGGGGCAGGCGGTGGCGCACATCATGCAGGCGACGCAGCGGACCCGGCCGTCTTCGTCGCGGTTGAGTCGGTGGACGCCTCGGAAGTTGCCGGCGTAGAGCCCGCCGTCTTCGACGGGGATGTGTTCGCGTCGTTCTTCGGGGTACTCCATGGTGTGGAGTCCCTTGCCGCCGCCGGCCCACTTACCGACGGAGCCGGCCATGTGCTTGAGCGTGGTGCCCAGGCCCTTGAAGACTTCGGGGAGATAGAAGGCCTCGGCGGCGTTGAGCGGGGCCTGGTCGACGTTGATGATGTCGGAATCGGGGATGGGCATTTTGGCATTATACGTTCGATGTTCGCAGACGAATTACAAAGCTCCGGGTGGAGGCCAGGAGCAACCCATGCAACACGCAAATAAGCGTCAAATTGTTTTGA
>JBMYUK010000296.1:0-4043 GCA_049605275.1 Phycisphaeraceae bacterium | reverse complement strand
CTACGCCGGCGACCCGCCCGGCGAGCCGACGTGGGACAAGCCCGGCCCGATCCCCGAGATGCAAGTCGGCAAGGGCGGACGCCTCCGCTTCGTCCACGAGCCGGCGATCGACGTGTATCACGCGAAGGGCGAGGACCGAAACGGCGCGGCCGTGGTCATCTGCCCCGGCGGCGGCTACGGCATCCTGGCGTATCAGCACGAGGGCGTCGAGATCGCCCGGTGGCTCAATCGCCACGGGATCACCGGCGTCATCCTCCGCTATCGCATGCACCCGTACCGCCACCCCGTGCCGATGACGGACGTGCAGCGGGCACTGCAGACGGTGCGCGCGAATGCGAAGGCGTGGTCGCTGGATCCGGAGCGTATCGGCGTGCTCGGTTTCTCGGCCGGAGGGCATCTCGCGTCGACCGCGACGGTGCACCACCGCGCCGCCGATCCCGACTCCGACGACCCGATCGAGCGCGTCAGCAGTCGACCCGACTTCTCCGTGCTGGTCTACCCGGTCATCACGCTTCGGCCGCCGACGGCGCACATGGGCTCGCGACGAAACCTACTTGGACCCCACCCGAGCGAAGCGCTGCTCGATGAGATGAGCACCGAGAAGCGGGTCGACGCGAAGACGCCGCCAACGCTGCTGGTCCATTCGAAAGACGACCGTGCCGTGCCGATCGGCAACAGCGAGTTGTTCCTCGAGGCGCTCAAGGAACACGGCGTGCCGGGCAAGCTGCTCGCCTACGAGACGGGCGGACACGGCTACGGACTGGGGCGTGGCCGAAACGATCCCGACAACACCCACGAGACCGACGCCTGGCCGAGCGCGTGCATCGCGTGGCTAACCGAGATCGGCGTGATCGGATCGAGCGATGGTCAGTGAGCCGTCGTCGATCGCCCGGCCGACTGTACTGGTGACGGGGTTCGAGCCGTTCGGCGACAGCACGCTAAATCCGTCGCGCGTCGTGGTGGAAGCGCTGGCGTCGATGGACGAACCGGCGGGGCGGGGCGAGGGGTTTGCGATGCACACGGCCGAGTTGCCGGTGGACACCGAGCGAATCGCGTCGGTGTTGGCGAGGCTGTGGCGCGAGGTCGAGCCAGACGTCGCGCTGCACTTCGGCGAGTCGGCTCGGGCGGAGCGGGTGACACTCGAGCGCGTGGCTATAAACCTCTTGGACTTCGAGGTCGCGGACAACGCCGGGCGTCGCGTCGTCGATGAGCCGATCGATCCGGACGGGCCCGCCGCTCGATTCGCGACGCTGCCCGTTCGCACGATCAAGTCGCAGCTCGACGCGCAATACGGCATCGCGTCGGACCTGTCGCTGAGCGCGGGGGCTTACCTCTGCAACCAGACGTTGTACCTGTCGCTGGGGCACGCGGAGCGGCGGGGCGGCCGGGCCGGATTCGTACACTTGCCCTCGCTACCCGAGCAGGTGAGGCGCGGCGAGCGGGACGAGCCGAGCCTGCCGAGCGATCGATTGATCGAGGCGGCGATCGCGCTGGTGAAGCTCGCGGCAGGGCATGGGTCAGACAAAAACACGCGTCCCGGCGTTGAAGGATCGCCCGAGTTGCGATAGCTTGCAATGAGCGAATGTCCCGCGCCCGTTCGTGCGACCCGGAATGTAGCCATGGCGAATATGCAACTCTACAACGACCACGGCGAAGTCACCCTCTCCGAAGACGACTGGGACAATATCACCGAAGCCGCCACCGAACACGGCTGGGAGCCGGTCGATCTGCCCGACGATGGCCACGCTCTCTCGGAAGACGACGCCCTGCACCTGGCCGAGGCCCTGCACGCCGCTATCGCGACCGGCGAGGTCATGCCGCATCGCCTGCTCCCAGACGACCCGGACGCCGAGGAGCGGATCGAACTGTTCATGGAGATCTGCGAGTCCGGGGCGCTGCTCGAGCGCTAGCCGCGTTTGTCGCCGATCCAGCCGGTTGCGTACATAAGTCATCTGTGCTTGTTTCGATAACGCCGGGCGGACCACAAACGTTCGCGACGCGATCGCTAGCCTGGCTCTCGACTGTTGAACAGGCGGGCGGATCCGAAATCACTTCTCCGCATGTTTTTGACCCCGGGAAACGCGATGAGGCGCTCCCACGGCGGTTTTGAAGCCTCGCTCGGGGGTTTTCGAGCACGCTCCGCCCCGTGCATGGAGCCGACGTTCGGGTCGAATCGACAGTTCTCCTAGCAATTTTCAAACATTTCACTTAATTTTCACTGGCAACTATACCCTCTAGGTGTTAGTATTAGCTGGTTATCTATAACACAGCTCGGACGTCGGTCCACTCATCACCTCGTTACGGAATTTCTCAGTGATTTCTCAGAATTACAACGCTCCGATCGGACTATTGCAGCTCACCGCACGCGCCGGACGGCTCGTGGGCCTTCGTTTTGGGGCCGACCTCGACATCGACTTCGCGCCTTCGTTCGCCGATCCCGAGGACCAGGCGGTGCTGGATCGGGCTTGCCGACAGCTTGACGGGTACTTTAAGGGCGAGCGACGCTCTTTCGACGTGCCGATCGCGTTGCAGGGGACCTCGTTCCAACTCAAGGTCTGGGCGATGCTTAGCCGCATCCCCTTCGGCAAGATGGTGAGCTACGGTCAGATGGCCGAGGCGCTGGGGCGCGGCTGCCCACGCTCGGTCGGCTCGGCCAACGGCGCGAACCCGCTGCCTATCTTCCTGCCTTGTCACCGCGTCATCGCGTCCGACGGCTCGCTCGGCGGGTTCAGCGGCGGACTCGACGTCAAGCAGAAACTACTCGATCTCGAGTACGCCGGCTCCTCCCTCTACGCCCAAGCCGCGGGCTGAGCCACCCCACCAGCACCATCCCCCCCGCCAGACCTCGCCTGAGCGTCACCCCGCTTCGCCTCGCCAATCAATATCTCACCGACTCGTCCGACCCGCCCGCCCCGGCACGCGTATCATCAGATGTCCTGCGCCCAATTTCCTCGAGGAACCAAACGATGTGCTGCAGTTTCTTCTCCCGACCACTCCTCCTCGCCCTGGCCGGCCTGGGGCTGATCCTCGGCATCGGCCAACTCGTCACCGACGCCGCCAACGCCGAGAGCAATCAACCCGCCTCCCTCGCCGAACAAGGCGAACAAGCAGAGCAAGACATGCCCGACGTCCCCGCCGCGCTCAACTTCACCGTCCAATCCATCGCCGGCGACGACGTCGAACTCGCCCGATACCACGGCGACGTCCTTCTTATCGTCAACGTCGCCTCCCGCTGCGGACTCACCGGCCAGTACAAGCCCCTCCAGCAACTCCACGAGGACTACGCCGAACAGGGCCTATCCATCCTCGGCTTCCCCGCCAACAACTTCGGCAAGCAAGAGCCCGGCAGCAACGACGAAATCGCCTCCTTCTGCGAGAAAAACTACGGCGTCGAGTTCGACATGTTCGCCAAGATCTCCGTCAAGGGCAAAGACCAGGCCCCGCTCTATCGATTCCTCACCAGCGAAAAGACCAACCCGAAATTCGCCGGCGACATCCGCTGGAACTTCGATAAGTTCCTCGTCGCACGCGACGGCACGGTCATCGCCCGCTTCGAACCCCGCACCGGGCCGCGCTCCGAGGAGGTCGTCAAGGCCATCGAAGCCGCGCTCAAGCAGCCCGTCCCCGACGCGGTCAAAGCCAAGAAACAGGCCGAAGACGCGGAATAACCTCGCCATCGAAGGGGTTCTCTAAGTAACTGCCGCCGAACCTAAGCGACCGAAAGGACGACGCGATGCTCATCAAGACCCTCGCCGGGATCGGACTCTTCGCCGCGGCCGGCGCAGCGATCGGTTACTCCAAGATCCTCTGCGCCGGCGGCGAGTGCGCCATCACCGGCACGCCCTACGGCGGAGCGGTCTTCGGCGGTATGCTCGGCCTCGCGGTCATGAGCAGCTTCAACAGCCCCGCACCCGCCCAGCCCGACCAATCGCAACCCCCCTCGAACGCCGCCACCGACGACCTCGATGACCGCGCCGACGCTGGAGCCCGCCTTGCGCACCTCGTCGAGATAGGCTTTCCAGCTTTTCGCCGCGGCCGGGTCG
>JBMYUK010000295.1:0-4043 GCA_049605275.1 Phycisphaeraceae bacterium | reverse complement strand
CTCGCGGTCAGCCCGACGCTCATGCGCGACGCCGCCGAGCACGGCGTACACCCGGACAGGCTGCGGCTGGTGCCCAACGCGATCGACCTCGCCGAGTTCGCGCGCCGGCAAACGCGCGAGCAGGCGAAGCGGTCATTCAACCTCGACGCGACCGAGCACGCCATCGGCGTGGTCGCGCGCTTCAGCGTGGAAAAAGGCGTCGACCGCGCGATCCGTCTTTTCGCACAGCTCCGCGCGCAACGACCCGGCCTGCGGCTGCACCTGATCGGCGACGGCCCGCAGCGCGCCGCGCTCGAGCGACTCGCCGACGAATTGAACGCGGCCGACGCGATCCGCTGGTGGGGCTGGCAGCGCGACACCCGGCCGATCGTCGAGGCGATGGACACGATGCTCCTGACCAGCCACACCGAGGGCCTGCCCAACAGCGTGCTCGAGGCGATGGCGGTCGGCCTGCCCGTCGCGGCGACGCCCGTCGGCGCGGTGCCCGAGGTGCTCGACGCCGGCGATTGCGGGGTCTTGCTCGACGCCGACGAGTCGCGCTGGTGCGATCAAGTCCTGCCGCTGATCGACCACCCCATCGTTCGCGAGCGCCTGTTGTGCGCCGCGTGGATGCGCGTCAACGCGCGATACGACTTTGCGAATCGGATGCGGCGGGTGGCGTGTATTTATGACGAGTTGCTGGACATTGAGCAGCCGTCGCAAGCGCTGCGTCAGGCGGCATAAATCAACGATTGATGTGACGCGTAGGGTGCGATAGAGCGCAGCGAAACCCACCGATCGCGATTGATTGGTGTTGAATCGTGGTGGGTATCGTTTTACGCCACCCGCCCTGCTGCCGACTGTCTCGCTGAGCGGTCTAAACCGACGCCTCGGTCACGCGGAGCACCTCGTCGACGGTCGTCAGGCCGCGGGCGACTTTCTGGAAGCCGTCTTGTCGGAGCGTGACCATGCCGCCTTCGATGCACATCCGTCGGAACTCGGTGACGTTCGGATTGCCCGCGATGCGGTCGCGGAGCTGGTCGTTGAGCAGCAGCATCTCGTAGAGGCCGACGCGGCCGGCGTACCCGGTGTTGCGGCACTTGTCGCAGCCCTTGCCGACCCACACCTCGTCGATCGCCACGCCCTGCATCGCAAGATGCTCGGCGACGATGTCGTCCGGCGGCTCCTGCGTTTTGCAGTGTTCGCAGATCTTCCGCACGAGTCGCTGGGCGACCACGGCGTTGAGCGCCGAGCCGATGAGGTAGGGCTCGACGCCGATGTTGATCAGTCGCGTGACAGCCGAGGGCGCGTCGTTGGTGTGGAGCGTGGACAGCACGAGGTGGCCGGTGAGGGACGCCTGGATGGCGATCTTGGAGGTCTCGCCGTCGCGGATTTCGCCGACCATGATGACGTCGGGGTCTTGCCGCAGGAGCGCTCGCAGCGCCCCGGCGAAGGTCATGCCGATCGACTCGTGGGTCTGCGTCTGGTTGATGCCGCCGAGGTGGTATTCGACGGGGTCTTCGACGGTGGAGATGTTGAGTTTTTGCCGGTCCATTTGGCCGAGCGACGAGTAGAGCGTGGTCGTTTTACCCGAGCCGGTCGGGCCGGTGACGAGCACGATGCCGTGCGGCTGTTTGATCTGGTTCTTCCACATCGTGAGCATGTCTTCGGACATGCCCAGGTCATCGAGGTCGACCTGAATCGATCGCGTGTCGAGGATACGGAGCACGACCTTCTCGCCCGAGACCATCGGGAGGGTCGACATACGCAGGTCGAGCTTTCGGCCGTGAACCATGGCGCGGATTCGGCCGTCCTGGGGCATGCGTCTCTCGGCGATGTCGAGGTTGGCCATGATCTTCAAGCGCGAGACGATCGCGTTTTTCATGTGCCCCGGCGGGTTCATCGCGTCGAAGAGCACGCCATCGATGCGGTAGCGCACCTGCAGCTTCTTCTCCTGCGGCTCGATGTGGATGTCCGACGCGCCCTCTTTGACCGCGTTGTAGATCAGGTAGTTGACAAAGCGGATGACCGGGGACGAGCCGGCTTCCTGCTTGTCAAGGTCGATGTCTTCCTCTTCGGTTTGAACGACTTCGACATCGTCCTCTTCGATGTCGCCGATGATCTCATCGACGGCGATCTCCTCGCTGCCCGAGCCGCCTTCGCGGTGCGCATCGATCGCTTTGGCGAGGTCCTGCGGCGTGATGAGGACGGGCTTGATCGTCTGGCCGAGCTTGGACTGGACCTCGTCGACCGCGATCAGGTCGTCCGCGTGCACCATACCCACGAGCAGCCGCTTGCCGAACGGACGGATGGGCAGCACGCCGTTCTTCAGGCAGTAGTCGGCGCCGAGCGTATCGAGCTGCTTGATCGATTCGACCTCGTCGTATTCGACGCGTTCGAACATTGTACCCGAGCACTTCGCGACGACCGCTTGCGTGGCGTTCGGGTCGTTTGTCTTTTCGAGGACGATGTCCATGAAGCGTCGGCCGGGCGAACTCGCCGCGACCTGCTGCGCGCTCGACAGCTGCTCGGCGCTGACCGCCTGCGCCTTGAGCAGTTCGTCGGCCAACGCGTCGCGGTGGAACGCAAAGCGCAGCGCCTGGTCGTCGACGGCGACGGGCAGGTACGGGTTCGCGCCGCTAAAGCTGCGCGGCTGGTCGGCGTGTGCTGTGGTCGGGGTCGTGATGGGGTCCAAGCCGTTTGCCTCCGGGCGTATCCCTGCGGACGATGGATCGTTAGCGGTATCGCAGCCGAAGCGCGATCTTGAATTCATCGGTCGTGCGGATGATGCACGTCAGCCCGTCGATCGAGACGAGTTCGAACGTGCCGTCGCCGATGGCGTCGCCCGCCCGGTAGTCCTTGCCGTCGATGAAGACGATCGTGCCCGCGATGCCGTCGATGGTGAGTTTGCCGGCCGCGGCTCTGGCGCGCTTGACCGCGAGCTCGCGCGGGTCGGTGTCCGGCGCCGCCTCTTCGGTTTGCTGAGGCGCGGCTTGACGCGCGACGATCTGGCTGATGTCGAACGGGTTGGACTCGACCTCTTCCGGCGGGACCTGGTGGTCGGTCGGGTCCTGCTTGAGTTCTTCGAGGACCTTTTGGCTTTCTTCGTCGGGGGCCTTGACCGGGCCTTCGACGCCGGTGGTTTGCGCGGCGTTTTGCAAGGCGATGAAGCTGTCGATCTCGGCCATCGCTTCGGACGGGCCGACGCTGGTGAACGACCCCAGCGTGAGCTTCATCCCTAAGAGCGTGACCGCGCCGAGCACGACGACGACGCCGACCGCCAGCGAACTGCCGGACACCTTGGCCTTGCCCGCTTCGGGATCGAGTCCCAGCGGTTCGCCCTCGGAGTTGACGTCGTCGCCGCCGCCGAGGGTGCTGAGCACGGCCATGGTGTTTAGGCCGTCGTCCGAGTCGGTCTGCTCGCTGAGATAGGTTTCGTCGTTGTCTTCGTAACGGGTCATGTTGATCTCCGCACGGATCGGGTGCGTGTGGGGTGTTGGCGGGTCGGGCTTAGTTTGCGGCGGGCGAGGCGTCGGTGCTCTCGAAGAAGATGCTGAGCGTGAGCGACGCAATCATCGTGCCCTCGGGGTCTTTCTTGTCGTCGGAGCGTTCGAGATTCATCAGCGGCATCTGCGTGATCCGCGGCATGCGCTCGACCTCGAGCATGAAGCGGTAAAAGCCTTCGAAGCCGCCTTTAATCTCCATGCGGATCGGCAGTTCGGAGGCGAACGGCCCGGCGGGGACGACCTTGTCCGGCTTGATCGTTTCGACCTTGAGATCGAAGCTGCGCGCGAGGTCCGCGACGCGGTTCACCACGACGTAGGTCTCGCGGTCGTCGGGCAGCTTCTCTTCGATGGTGAGGATCGCGGTTTTGAGCCGGACGATCTCTTCGTCGAGGTTGATGAACTGCTCGGTGGCCTTGTCGAGTGCGGTGAGCTTGGCCTTCTTCGCGACGATCTCGGCGCGGGCGTCTTGCTGCAGCTGGTTCTTGGGTTGGAAGACGAAGAAGTAGGCCGCGCCGGGCATCGCCAGCAGCACAACCAGGAAGATGAGTTCTCGCAGTC
>JBMYUK010000294.1:0-4045 GCA_049605275.1 Phycisphaeraceae bacterium | reverse complement strand
TTGATAATTGATTAATGCGCAGTGTTTTGATCCCGCGAGGTCGCTAAGGAGTATGTCGGGTGGCGACATCCTCCCAGCGGGTGAGCGGGAACACTCTCGCCGCGGGTGCTCCTCCTCTCTGTGCGGCACCCCGGCAGTAAAACAGGGGAGCTACCCCCCGAACCGGTCTACCCCGGGCCGCGGCAACGCAGGCTCGAAATCGTCTGGGCCATCCGCAGGCAGCTGGCCCACCACGCCCCAGTGCCGGCAGGCGCTCACACGCTCAAGTTCGGCGAATGGCAACCCGCCCTTGAGATGGTGACGCGGCTGGCGAACCCGAAGTGTGATACGCTGTGGTACCGCCTCGTACTCGGCGATGAGCTGTTCGATGTCGTCGTTGATTGATTTGTTTGTTTTCATTTTCTTTGACCTCCGGGTTATCCCGTATGGGGCTTCGCCCGCTCAAGAGCGAAGCCCGAGGTCAAAGAAACGGAAAGGCGTGTGCGGTGCCCCCGTAGCGGATGATTCGATAAAGGTTTCGGTGGATGAACCGATACCTTTACGATCAAGCATCTGCGTGTGGGAGTGCCGCCCGGTGCGTTCACCATTGCCGGTAGCCTTGGATCGGTAAAGGTGAACCCGCCCCGCCATATAGGCGCTGTGCCGTGGTCGGTGTGTGCTGTGTCTGTGTGATGCGTTGTGCCTCCAGCCGAATCTCTTGGTCAGATAATCTGTTGAATTTCATATAGTCGGATTTTGTGAATCGCAAGCAATCCCTTGCCAACCAAGCAAAAATCTGCCGATCTGCCTATCGGGTTTTGTGACCTCAGCGAGGGGTTTTGTGACCCCATACAGGGGGTTTTGGGACGGGTTTTGGGACACATGTGGCCACCGAAAAAGCAATAAACAAGCACCCCGCTTCATCGGCATGTCCCCAACACAACACGTCCACCACGACAATCGATCGCTTGCCCGATTCGGCCGTCTCGGCATGACCGGGTATACAGGTTGGCAGCCGATGCCGCCGGGCCGATACCGGTCGCGCGGAGAGTCGCGCGTCGCCGCCGCCCTGGATCGGTCAGGTCTGGCTTACCGCTACGAGCCGCGTCTTATCCTCAGCGGCGGGATCAGCGATCAGCCCTTCGGAAGATCCGAGTACTGGGTGCGGCCGGACTTCTATCTACCCGATCAGCACAGCGTCATCGAGTATGCCGGCCGCATGGACCTGCCTGAGTACCGTGAACGCCACGCTGAGAAGACCCGGCTCTACGAACGAAACAGTATCGACTGCTACACCGTTTATCCGCACGATCTGGATCGCCCATATTGGGAGCCGCGTCTACTCGAATCGATTCTCGCGTCGAGTTCATCGACGAATACGAAGCGTGTCCACGAATACAACTCGCTGCTTCGAAGCGGCATTACGGACCAATACAGCCCACGGATGACGTACCCCAACCGAAAACTTTATTAGTCACCAATGAGTACCACCCGCCGGTAGCACCCCTTGGTAACCACGATGGCGGAACAACAAACAAGACCTCCGGATATGAGCCCGACCGATATGCCCCAACCATCCGTTGTACCAAGGGGACGCTACCCCACTCTTCTGGACAGCCCATCTGCAACGCGTTATAGCTTCAACCAAGCCGTCTACACTACGCCCTACGAAGAAGCTCATGATCTTCCACGCCGACCGGGTATTGAGCAGCTTCTGGATGGCGTCTGGCACTCGAAGAATGCCAACGACCCAGCCGCGAATATGCTCGAAGACCGCCTGAGTATCGGCAGCTTCGCACTGGGTGATGTCTTGCGTCAGATCCGTGATCGCCTGACGATCTACCACCGCCACCTCGAAGAACTCGAACAAGCCAAGATGCAGTTCCGCACGGTGCGCAAGCAGTGGCTGGACCCGCAGGACCGATTTGGCCATCTGCCCGACCCCGAGGGAGTGACGGTCCTCCAGGGCATCGATGCTCAACAACGAGCCGAGCGACTCTCTGCCTGGAAAGACATCAGCACGCTCCGACAGCGACTCCCCGAACACTGGCAGGGATACCTTTCAGCATGTCGGCAATACAACCTGCTCAACGACGCGACCTATCAGCCGGACACCCTGACCGGTGGTGATCCCCATGCATGACCGCGTCGCGGAGCTCTGCCGACGGCTGGCCCCGCTCGTTCCGCTGCAGACCCGCCGCCTCTGGGCCGCGTACCGAGCCGAGCATGACTCCGCCGCTCGATCCCAGATCGAACACACCATCGATATGCTCGCCGCCAAACACCTGGGCCTGAGCTTCGAGCACGACCGCTCGCCGTTCCCGCCGCCCAACAAAAACTGGGCCGAACGCGAAGGCCTCCCTGTCGGCGATGTCCTCTACGCCAACAAGCGTTATTGCGACTTCAACCTTGAACTGGACCGTATCAATGAACACGCACTGGTCTGCGGCCGCTCGGGCTCGGGCAAGTCAACGCTCACCCTCCACCTCGCACGCGGCCTGATGTCACGCGGGGTCATCGTGACCGCGTTTGACTGGAAACGTTCCTACCGCGACCTATTGCTCGATGTACCGCCGGGTCAGCTACGCGTCCGTACGCCCGGTCGAGACCTCGCGCCCCTTTTCTGGAACCCGCTTATCCCGCCGCCCGGCACCGACCCGGTGCTTTACGCCAAGCTAATCGTTGATGTCATCTGCCGCGCCCTGCTCGGCGGTGATGGTGTCATCAGCCTGCTGCACCGCGGCATACTCGCCCTTTACGACCGCATGGGCGTAGGCACACATCAGCAGGAACGCTGGCCAACCATCCCGGACCTGCTCGACTGGCTGGACAACACCAAGCTCACCGGCCGAGCCGCGATGTGGAAGTCCTCAGCCGACCGCATCCTCCGAGCCATGACCTACGGCGGCTTCGGGCGCATGATCGACACGCAAACCAACGCCGATCTGCTCGCCCTTCTCGAACACCACCACGTGCTTGAGCTCGACGGGCTGGCCGGCTCGGCTGACCGAAGCATCTTCGCCGAGGGCGTCACGCTATGGCTCTACCGCTACCTGCTGCACCAGGGTGAACGCAAACACCTCGAACGCGTCTGGATCCATGAAGAAGCCCACCACCTCTTCAAGTCCGGCGAGAACGGCTCGACCCAGGAAAGCGTCCTCGAACAGAGCCTGCGTATGGCCCGCGCCTACGGCGTCGGTTACATCGTTGTCGATCAGCAGGCATCGCTTCTTTCCAAAACCGTATTCGCCAATACCGGCACTATCTTTGCGATGAATCAGAAAACCCGCTCGGATATCCAGGCCATCGCCGGGGCCATCAATCTCGACGACACCCAACGACAAGCTGTCAGCACACTGCCGATCGGCCACGCCATTGCACGCGTACCCGATGGACACCCCGAACCCTTCCTGATCCGCGTCCCCGCACCAATCGACCAAGACCACATCAGCGATGAGAAAGTCCGCCTGCAAGCCGTTAGCAACACAGCGTCACCGCCGAGCATTGAGGACGAAATCGTCCAACTAATGCGTCGATCCGATCCCACCGATTCCGTGCCTATCCAGCCGAGTCCGGCCGAGAAGCCTGAACTTTCACCGGTTCCGTCTCTGGAAAAGAAGAAGAACATTCAAGCAAATCCTACGGCGTCACCTGTTCTATCCGATATATCCAAGACAAATCAAAAAGTAGAGCAACCGTCGCCTGAACCCTCGCAATCCGATCCAAAGGATGTATCAACGCATTCATCCATCGCCCACCCACCAACGGATCAGGACTGTGAGGTCATCGATTCTCAGATGTATCGTTTCCTAGCCGACCTAATCCGTCACCCCCTGTCCACAACGGTCCATCGTTATGAAAGACTTCATCTATCTCGACGCAAGGGCCATGCCCTGCGCACCCGTGTGGTAGAGGCCGACCTGGCACGCCCCGTCCGGCTACCCACACGCAGCGGCAATGTCGTATTGCTCGATCTCACCCCGCGCGGCCGGCAGGCTTGCCAGGCAAACGGGATTGAAGCGGGTCCCTCGGGTAGCGGCGGGATCGAGCACCGCTACTGGGTTGA
>JBMYUK010000293.1:0-4108 GCA_049605275.1 Phycisphaeraceae bacterium | reverse complement strand
AAGCCTCCACCCGATCGTTCCGCAATCGCTCGGAATCGTCGGGCGGATCCTGTTCGTGCCACAGGAGCAGCGTCGATGCAACGCCGTGTAGCGGTGCCTTGTCGCTCTGCGCACGAGCATCGTCAGTCAACTCCAAGTCCAATTCAAAATCCTCGTACCGCACCACCATGTAAAAAATCGCGCGGGCCACATCGCCACGAACCTCGGGTCGCGGCTCCCACGAATCGGCATCACTGCGGCAACCCGTGGGGCCGTCCCCGTCAACATACGGTTCACCCCCAATGTCGAACGCTTTGTTACCCCGTGCAGTGTTCACCGTGACGTCGGTCGGCCTGATGGCATGGAGGTCGGTGCCGGCACCTTGCCGCGTGCCGAAGTCGCCGCGGGACTTGGACCAGACGTGCTCGCGGTTCCATCCGCTCGGATCATTCCCGCGTAGCTCGACCGACCGCGACCACCCCGTATAAAACAGCACAACGTGACCGGGGATGTCGGGATCAGCGTCAGTGATCGCCAGGGCGTCCCAAAGCTCGCGGTAGTTCAAGGGCTCATGGTCGTCGATTAAGTCATGCAACTGGGCCTTGAGTACATCACCGCGGGCCTGTGGATCGATGCTGGCGTAGTAGTCGATCGTCGCAACGTCAGGCGTAGGATCACAGCCAGCGAGGACGAGGCAAATAATGGAAATAAAGAAGCGGGCCTGAATCAAGGGTTGTCCCGCTCGTACTGGTCCAGGAAATCCCCGGCCATCATGACCGTTGTTTGTGAAATGGCCTCTCCGAACACATCGTTCGTCGCGTGCCCATGCTTGCCGCTCGTGTAGATACTCGCGCTCTGCCTGTAGAAGTTGCCCGACGCCGTCTCACGGTAAACATAAGTCATGACCTGAAAGTCGACCGCAAACGTACTCCTTCGCGGATCGATGCGGGATCGATCAAGAAAGACGGTCAGCACCGACCCGCCCCCATCAACGGCGGCCTGGGGATCGACCAGGGAGAAACCACGCTCCTCGCAAAAGGCCAGCAGCTTCTCCTCGACAAGTCGCTTGTCCTGCTCGCTGATACTGTCGATCGCGTTGATACTGACCGCGTAGGGGCCCGACTCAGCAAGGGTCCGCTTGGCATACGTCGCGTTGTCTATCTTCATACCCTTACCCCACCCCAGCGTCTCGTACAGATACGCGACAGCACCGAACGCGATAATCGCGACCAGCAAGATGTACATCTTCGGAACGTCTTTTTTAGCCATGGATATGGTCCTCGGAACGCAATCGTCGGGGTCTAGGGTACCCAACTGAAGCCTCGCGTGCCGTTCACGCATGCTGGTGAAGCAGACGCGCTAGACCCCACAGGCGAGTGATACAAGGACGTCGGGTACGATTGCAACCCATGCAAGTCTCACGCGACCAGCTTCAAGCCGTCATCACCAAGTTGCCCCAGCCCGATCGCGGGGGCTCGGTGCTGGACGTGCTCGGCTGGCTCGATGTTCTGGATGATGCCGGCTACACGGTTGAGTTGTACGTCGTGGATGGCAAGCGGGTGTACCGGGCCGTCGATCCCGAGACCGGCGAGCGGCAGCAGGTCAATACGGTGCCGGGTGCGGTAACGGATTGGGTCGCGGCTCGTGGCGTGGCAATGCTGTGGGGGTTGACATGAACCCAGACGACGCGACGCCAATTACCTACTCAACATGCTTGAGGATGCCGCCATCCAAGTGACGGCCACGGTGCAAGGCGACGATGTGCTGGTTAACGCTTTTGATGACGACGGCCTAGGGCCGTGTCTTCCACGCATGTTTTCAGGGGTGTCTTGGTACGCGAAATACACGGGTGCGTATTGAGTCGATTCACAGGGGTGTTCCGTGGGTGAGCAACGCAACCCGCCATGACCCGGCGTATTCCTCGATGATTCGTTAGCAACAAACGCTGCGTCTCAAATGGCTACGACTATTACGCGGTTCTGCACCGACGATACACCAGCAATTGGGTGCAACGTTGAAGAATCGCGAAGTCTGGCGGCGGTACCGGTACGAAGATGCACGTCAAAGATCCTTCACCATCGATTGGCGGGGGTCGCCGTGAAAAATCGGCGTCACAAAAGTGCGAATAACCCTGTGATTTCGACAACCAGGCGCAACTAAGAGGCCGCGACATGAAATAAGGCCACCTTAAGCACTCCAAAGTGCGCAACCGCGGCGCACGAGATGGACACAAGTTGGTTGCTGAAGCACGCCCCTTCCACGGTTTGTTGCACCGCTAATCAAGGCGGACCGCCGGCTGACCGGCTCCACAATCGTTCGTTCGATGCCAGAATTGGTCCGTCTACATTTCGCTTTCGGGCACGATGTCGTTGCCCGTGACGAGCGGACACCATCGGGATGTTCAATCGCTCGCGGCCTTAAGCAGAGAACTTGGTCGCATCTTCAATTTCGCTGCGGACATCGGACACGGTGTCCATCTCTCAAAATCGACAATGACGACATCGGTGACCGGGCTCCGTTCACCAACGCGACAAAGCGGATTCGATCACAGTAGCGACCTCAACGGGCGTACACTCCCCGGGGTCATCGCGTCCCGCCGGGCAGTGAGCAACACACACCGGCGACAGATCACCGTCAACGGCACGGGCCGTGCGAATCGTATTGGCGACCGCCTCAGCCTCTTTGCAGGCATCCGCGTCCAGCCAAACCACGACAGGCCTCCCCACGGCATGCTTGACCACGAGATCAGCCTTGTACGCGCTGATGGTCTTGCCGAACAGCGCGACTGCGTTGGCCCCGACGGCCCACACGTCCGACACACCTTCTGCCACAACAAGCGGTCCACCGGCCCTCGATGCCGCAGGTAGGTTGTACAGTAGCCTGCCGGTCTGCAGGCCCGACGCCGTCATGTACTTCGACTCGCCAGGACGGGGATCAAGAAGCCGAGCCTGCCAACCAGCGAGAACGTCATCAGACACACCCGAGGACGAGGTCACGAGCGTGCCCGGCGACCAGACCGGGATAATGAGCGACGGGCGATACAGCCGCGGTGACGATGTGTTGTCGCTTCCGGTGTAGCCCACGCCAAATTCAGCGGCCAGGGCGTCCGGGTCCAGGCCACGGCGCTCGACGAACAGTCGGCCCGCATGGTTGGGCGCGAGTCGGTCCAACCGGGTCGAACTGGGCGGCGGCCCGGCTTCTCGGGACGGCACAAGCGCGACGGGCTTGACCGGCAGGGGCTGTACCTCGTCCGCGTAACGGCCATCAGGGAACAGGGTGGCATGCAACTGCTTGCGACGGTCGTAGTCCTCGGCAAAGCAGTCTTCATTGAAGCACTTGACCAGTTCCAGATGCCGGCGGCCGGTCTTACCGTCTTTCACACCGAAGCGGTGATTCACCGACATCCGCTGGCGGGTGTCGGAACAGAACGGACAGTTCGCGTAGTAGCTCTCGCCGAAGTCGGTGACCTTCAGCCTCAGTCGAGTCTTGCCGCGAATGTTCTCAGGTAAGTGGAAACCGGCGAGCGGAACGCCAGCGTTGGTGATCTTCACGCGGCCGAAGTTCTTTTGAAGAGCGGTGAAAAGGCACGGGCGAAGTACGGCAGAGGTGGCGTTAGCCATAGTGTTGGTCCTGTTGGGGGGAGGGGGTTGTATTCAGCCCGGGATGTCCAGGCAGTCCATGCAAAGTTGAGAAAGTCTTTCTAAGAATTCGTTTTGGTTTTGGTTTTATATTTCTTCTTTACTAAGTCTTAAGAAATTGCCCGGACACCTGGACAGGCTGTAGCATCTTGTTGCTGCAGCGTCACTTACAGTGTCCAAGCAATTCGCTGCTGCCCGGACTGTGGCCGGACAGCCTGGACACCGGCCTATTGGGTGTTGTCGTTGTTGCTGTCGTCAACGCCGTCGCCATCACCCTCTTCACCAGCGTGGTCGGCGGCGTTCGGAGCGTCGGGCGATTGCGCGACGCCCAGTTCGGCGTCCTCTTGTTGCTGGAAGTTCAGGTGGTTGATGGCCTCGGCCTTCGATTGCGTCCTGATTACCTTGCAGAGCAAGGAGGTATGGATGGTTTTTTCGTCTCGCTCTTGCACAAAAAAGTCTAAGCGCAGTATAAGAGCATATTGCCGCTGGTC
>JBMYUK010000292.1:0-4110 GCA_049605275.1 Phycisphaeraceae bacterium | reverse complement strand
CGGGCCTTCTTCCGTGCGGCTGGCTCTACGCCTTCGCCGCAGTCGCGGGCGGCACGGCCAGCCCGTGGTGGGGCGGGGTGACGATGGCGGTCTTCTGGGCCGGCACGCTGCCGATCCTCGTGTCGCTGGGTGCGGGGGTGCAGACGCTCGGCGGCGCGCTGGGCCGACGGATGCCCCACGCCACCGCCGCGATGCTGATCGTCGTCGGCCTGTGGACGCTGGTCGGCCGAGGCGGGATCGACGCCGCATCCCTCGCCGCCCAGCAGCCGGTCATCGAAAACGCTGACGACGCCGAGGCAGCATTACAATCGATCAAGGACCAGTCCCCCGCGTGCTGCGAGGCCAAGCCTTGACCACGCTCGCCCGACAACCCGACGCCGATCGCGCCGCTGAGCCGGTGGGCAATCGCGCGGACGACTCGCCGTGCGCCTGCGCACATTGCGGGTTGCCGGTGCCGCCGGGGTTGATCGTCGCCGAGCGGCGCGAGCAGTTTTGCTGCCAAGGCTGCGCGTCGGTCTACGAGTTGATCCGCGGCTGCGGGCTCGACACCTACTACCGGCTGCGCGAGCAGAGCGGCGACGAGACGTCGCGCTTGGCGTCGGAGTCGGACGGCGACCGACTCGGCGTGTTCGGGTCTGAGACGTTCGAAGACCTCTACGTGATCGCGCGAGAGGACGGGACGCGCGTGGTGGACTTGCGGCTCGAAGGGGTGCGCTGCGCGGCCTGCGTCTGGCTGATCGAGAAGCTGCCGCGCGTGGTGCCCGGTGTGATCGAAGCGCGATTGAGCCTGCGCGAGGCGACGGTCCGTGTCGTCTGGGACCCCGAACGGGTCGGCCTGATCGACGTCGCGAAGGCGCTCAACACCCTCGGCTACCCGCCGCACCCGGCCCGGCGGGGCGCGGATGCGGTGCATCGCCTCGAGCAGCGCGCGATGTTGTTTCGCATGGGTGTCGCGGGTGCCTTGGCGGGCAACACGATGTTGTTGGCCTTTGCCTTGTACGCCGGGCTGTTCGGTGGGATGGAGGACCGATTCACGCAGCTGTTCCGATGGGTGAGCGCGGGGTTGGGGGTGTTGTCGCTGGCCTGGCCGGGGCGTGTGTTTTTCCGCGGGGCGTGGGCGTCGCTGCGCACGCGCAGCCCGCACCTGGACCTGCCGATCGCGCTGGCGCTGGGCGTCGGCGGCGTCGCGGGTTTCGTCAACGTCGTGATGGCGCGCGGCGAGATCTACTTCGACTCGCTGACGGTGCTCGTGTTTTTGTTGTTGGTCGGCCGGTTTATTCAGTACCGCCAGCAGCGGCGAGCGGACGAATCGGTCGGGCTCTTGCTGTCGCTGACGCCCGCGTCGGTGCGGCGGGTGTCGATGACTGTGCGAGGCGAGTCGGTCGAGCGTCTGCCGATCGAGGCGGCCGAGGTCGGCGACCTTTTAGAGGTTCGCGCGGGCGAGTTGATCCCGGCCGACGGCCTGGTTGAGTCGGGCTCGGCGATGCTGAGTTCGTCGCTGTTGACCGGCGAGTCCGAGCAGGTGCCGATCGGCCCGGGCGACGCGGTGTGCGCGGGGGCGCAGCTGTCGGGCTCGACGATCCGTCTGCGGGTGTCAGCGGTGGGCGAGCGGACGCGCGCGGGTCGGTTGCTGGAACTGGTCCGCCGGGGCGTGTCGGAGAAGCCGACGATCGTCGCGCTCACCGATCGGATCGCGGGGTGGTTCGTGGTGGTCGTGTCGGTGTTGGCGTTGGCGGTGTTCGCGGCGTGGAGCGCGATCGATCTGGGGTTGGCGGTGGATCACACGGTGGCGCTCTTGATTATCGCGTGTCCTTGCGCGTTGGGATTGGCCACGCCGCTGAGTCTCGCGGTGGCGATCGGTCGCGCGGCGCGGCGCGATATTCTGATTAAGAGCGGCGCGGTGTTTGATCGATTGGCGCGGCCCGGCCGACTGCTGATCGATAAGACGGGGACGATGACGCGGGGTGTGATGCGGGTCGAGGCGTGGGCGGGGGACCGGAGCGTCGAGCAACTGGTGGCGGCGGTCGAGCGTCAGTCGCCGCACCCGATTGCGCGGGCGATCGTCGCGTCGGTCGAGTCGAACCCAGATGCAAAGGGCGATGCGGCGATGGTCTGGGACGTCGAGGCGGCTTCGCGGGGCATGGCGGCGACGACGGATCGCGGGCGCTTACTCGTGGGTGCTCGCGGGTTCGTCGAGTCGCGGGGCGTCGCGGTCGCGGCGTCGTGGGTTGACCAGGCTCGGGCTTGGGCGGGTCGAGCGTGTACGACGGTGTTCGTCGCTCTCGATGGTGAGTTGGTCGCGGCCGTCGCGGTTGGCGATGCGTTGCACGCGGATGCGCGCGAGTCGATCGCGCAGTTGCGGCGTTGGGGTTGGCGGATCGCGATGCTGACGGGTGACGAGCCGGCGGTGGCGGAGACGGTGGCCGAGGCGGTGGGGCTAGCGCCCGAGTCGATCCGTTCCCGGGTCACGCCGGAGGGCAAGCTGGCGGCGGCCAAGTCGCGCGGCGGGGAGTTGGCGACGGTGATGGTTGGCGACGGGGTGAACGACGCCGCGGCGTTGGCGGCGGCGGACGTGGGCATCGCGGTGAGCGGGGGGGCGGAAGCGTCGCTTGCGGCGGCGGACGTGTACCTCGCTCGGCCGGGGCTGTCGGGTCTGGTGTCGCTGGTTGCGCGGGCTCGTCGCAGCCGACGGGTCATCGCGCAGACGCTCGGCGTTTCGCTGGCGTACAACGCGTCGGCGATTGGTTTGGCGGCGTTCGGGCTGGTGACGCCGTTGGTGGCGGCGGTATTGATGCCGTTGAGTAGCGCGGCGGTGTTGGCGCTGGCGATGAAGGGCCAGGTATCGGATGGCGGCTGGATCGGGCGGGAACGGGGAGTCGGGCGATGAGCGTGCTGTACGTGGTCTTGCCGTTGGCGTTGGTGTTGGCGGGTTTGGGGGTGTGGGGTTTTTGGTGGGCGGTTCGGCAGGGTCAGTACGACGACCTGGACACGCCGGCGTACCGCGCGATGTTCGACGACGAGGATGTGGCAGCGCGGGATGATTCGGCGGATCGGTGAGCGACACGACACATAGGGGACGGGCGATGGACGAACCAATTCAAGAGCGAGCGGCGGAGCGAGGATGCGGCGGGCGATCGGGCTCGATGATGTATTCAACGACGTGCGCTTATGCGTTGCGAGCGATGTGTCGGCTGGCGTCGATCAGCGAAGACCGGTACGTGAGCATGCAGGACATCTGCGAGGGCACGGACCTGCCTTCGCAGTTCATCTCGAAGATCATGCGCAAGCTAGCCCACGCGAACCTACTGACGACCGCGCGCGGCCGCAACGGCGGGTTCGCGTTGATGCGGCCGGCCAGCGAGATCACGCTCTTCGATATCGTCTCGGTGATCGACGGGGACCAGCCCTACCTCGGCTGCGTGCTCGGGCTGACGCGTTGCGACGACCGCCAGCCCTGCTCGCAACACGAACACGTCAAGCCGATCCGCCGCCAGGTGCTGAGCTATATGAAGAACACTTGCCTCGACGAGTTGAGCCGGGCGCTGACGCAAAAGATCCTGCGCGGGTGAAGCCGAGGGTCGGCCGAGGTCAATCCGAGGGGAGGTTGCGGTCCTCGCGCCACTTTTTGGCTTTCGCCTCGGCGCGTTCGATGTCGATCAATGCGAGGCGCGGCGCGATGGCCTTTAAGCGTTGGCCGGCCAGTGCGTCGTTCTGTTCCTTGGCGAGGAGGTACCACATGTACGCGGCACGAAGGTCGGCGTCGGTGCCTCGGCCGGCCTCGTAGAGCGCGCCGAGCATGCGTTGGGCTTGGGCGATGTTCTGGTTGGCGGCGCGTTGGAACCAGAGGAAGGCATTGGCGTCGCTTTGTTCGACGCCTCGGCCGCGCAGATGGACGAGTCCGAGGTCGACCTGGGCCGGGCCAAGCCCCTGCTCTGCGGCAGCGGTGAGCCATTCGGCGGCCTTTTCGTCGCTGGCCTTGACGCCTCGGCCCTGAATATAGAGCCGAGCGAGGGCGTACTGCGCCTGGGCGACGCCCTGGAACGCGGCGCGGTTGAGCCAGATCGCGGCCTGCTCGTCGTCCGCGTCCACGCCTCGGCCGTCCATATATAA
>JBMYUK010000291.1:0-4120 GCA_049605275.1 Phycisphaeraceae bacterium | reverse complement strand
GGGTTGTCCGCTTCGACATGGAGGACGCCTCGGCTCAGTCCGACGAGCCGGGTCCGCTGGACGAGGGGGCCGGGCACGAGCTCACGCCAGAGGACGGCGAGGTCGCCGAGTTGTCGGAACGGCTTGGCGACGTCGCGTTTGAATTGGTCGGTCATGAAGCCTAGCGACAGATCGGGGCGGGGCAGCGAGCGCGATTGTCGCAGCCGATCGAGATGCGCCTGGGTCGGGTCCGTGGCCATGCGTGCATCGTATCCGCCGATAGAATCGGTGCATGAATATCGTGCTCCTCGGCTACCGCGGGTCGGGCAAGTCCACGCTCGGCAAGAAGCTCGCCAACGAACTCTGGAAAGACTTCGTCGATCTCGACGACCGGACGCGCTCGCGCTTCGGCGACGCGACGATCGCCGAGATCTGGGCCGAGCACGGCGAAGCGGCGTTCCGTCAAGCCGAGGCCGAGGCGGTCGTAGCCTGCCTCGCGCAGGACGATCAGGTCGTCGCGCTGGGCGGGGGCACGCTGACGACCGAAGCGGGGCGACGGGCCGTCGCCTCTGCCGACGACGCCTTGCGGATCTATCTGAGCTGCAGCCCGGACGTGCTGGCTAAGCGGATCGCCGGGGACCAGACGACCGCGGCCGAGCGACCGTCGCTGACGGGTGAAACCGATCCGGCGGAAGAGGTCGTGGCCGTGCTCGCCGAGCGCGACCCGGTGTACCGCGACGCCGCAGACATCGTGTTCGACGTGACGCACTGCTCGATCGACGAAGCGGTGCGTCACTTGATCGCGAAGCTATAAATGCTTGTAGCCGCCGGGCAAGGCCGGGGGTCGAAGTTTCTAAGTGTTTGACCCCCGCGTGTTACGCGGCGGCTACCAACAGGCTTAGAACCGGCTCAGCGAGAACTGCTTGAGGTCGATGTGCGGGTCGCCGTCGCTGAGCATTTCGTCGACGAGTTTGCCCGTCGCCGAGCCCATCGACAGGCCGAGCATGTTGTGTCCCGCGGCGACGGTGACGTTGCTCATCGCCGGGCTCTTGTCGATGACGGGCTTGCCGTCGTAGGTCATCGGACGCCAGCCGTACCACTGTTCTTCCTCGGGCTCGCAGTAGGGCTCTTTGAGATAGACCGATGCGCCGCGTTTGAGCGCACCCAGCCGCTCGCGGTTGATCGTGCTGTCGTAGCCGGCGAACTCCATCGTCGAGCCCAGGCGGTAGCCGGTCTTAAACGGCGTGGCGATGACCTTCTGCTCCATGAACGCGAGCGGGGCGGACGGACAAACGCTCGGTCGAGGGTACGTGATCGAGTAGCCCTTGCCCGGCTGGATCGGCACCTTCGCGCCGATCCACTCGTTGAGCTTCGGCGTCCACGCCCCCGTCGCCAGCACGTAACGATCCGCCTCCATCTCACCGGCAGAGGTGTTCAATGCCGCGGCCTCGCCGTTCTGTTTCGTAAAGCCCGTGATGCTCGTGCCCTCGACGATCTTCACGCCCAGCTTGTCGAGCGAGACCTTGAGCCCGCTCATCAACTTGTCCGGCCTCAGATGCGCATCCATCTTGTAAAACCAGGCGCCCGCCGTCGTCCCCGGCTTCAGCGACGTCTCGCGCGACTCCATCTCTTCGCCGTCGATCCGCTCGGCACCGAGGCCAAACTGCTGCAGCCACTTGTCGCTCTTGACGTAGCTGTCCATGCCCGCCTGCGTCTGGTAGATGAAGTACGCCCCGCGGTCTTCCCACTCGCAATCGATCGCTTCGGCCTCGAGTAGGTCTTTGTACAGCGTCACCGACGACTGCAACAGCGCGTGGCGACCCGCCGCCGCTTCGAGCATCGGTGCCTCCTTGCAACGCGCCGCAAACTTCATCAGCCACGCCCAAAGCGTCGGGTCAAAACGAGGCGCAACCCGCAGCGGCGCGTCGCGCTTGAACATCATCGGCAGCGTCTTGGCGATCGTCCCCGGTACGGCCAACGGCAGCGCATGACTCGGCGAGATCAATCCGCAGTTGCCGTGCGAGCACGCCGCGCCAAGCGTCTCGCGCTCCACGATCGTCACGTCCCACCCGCTCTTGCGCAGGTAGTACGCGCAGCACGCGCCGATCACACCCCCGCCAACAACAATCACACTTTCATCAGCCATCTGCAAACTTCTCTGTCACAGGGAAACGCGGCATGATAGGCTTGTTGCAGCCGCCGCGTAACACGCGGGGGACAAACAGCCGGAAACGCTGACCGCCGGGCGTTCGTTGCCCGGCGGGTACTCAAGCCTCATACCCCGAGCCTCAACCCGATGCACCCTCCCGACCCCAACACCGCCATCGTCATGGCAGGCATCCCCGCGACCAATCGCTCGCTCTATCACGCCATTCGCTTTAACGCTGGCGACCCCGCCGCGCTGATCGTGACACAGGACGCCGACAACACCGTCGAGCGGCTGCTTATCCTCCGCGACATCGAGATGGACCGCGCCCGTCAGAAAGCCGCCGCCGACACCGTCGCCTGCCCCGCAGACTTCGCGCCGAATTCAACGTCCGGTGGGGGCCTCTCCGGCGATCGCGAGACCGCCACCGCCCAGGCCGTCGCACAGGCCGTCGTCCGCGCCAACTGCAACCGCGTCATCGCCGACCGCACCTTGCCGCTCATCTACGCCGACGAGTTGCTGCGGCAGGACATCATCGTCGAGTACGACCCGGACCTCGGCATCCTAAACCGCCGCGCCAAAACCGAAGAAGAGATCGCCTATCTCCGCCAGGCCCAGCACGCCACCGAACGCGCCATCGAGATGGCCTGCACCATGGTCGCAAAAGCCACCGCGGATAAAGATGGCAAGCTCCACATCCAAGGCGACGAACTCACCGCAGAAAGCATCCGCCTCGCCATCGACGTCTTCCTCCTCACCCACGGCTACACCAACCCCCGATCCATCGTCGCCCCCGCAAGCCAAGGCGCAGACTGCCACAACCTCGGCGACGGCCCCGTCTACACCGGCCAACCCGTCATCATCGACATCTTCCCCCAAAACCGACTCACCAAATACAACGGCGACTGCACCCGCACCGTCGTCCACGGCGACATCCCCGACGAAATCAACAACATGCACAAGGCCGTTCTCGAAGCCAAAGCCGCCGCACAAGCCGCGACCAAATCCGGAAGCACCGGCGAACAAGTGCATCTCGCAACCACCGCCATCATGCAACAGCACGGCTACGCCATGGGCTTCCAATCCGACGAACACCCCACCACCATGCCCCACGGCACAGGCCACGGCATCGGCCTGGACGTCCACGAACCCCCGCTCCTCGACCTCAAAGGCCCCGAACTCATCACCGGCGACGCCCTCACCATCGAGCCGGGCCTCTACAACAAAACCCTCGGCGGCGTCCGCGTCGAAGACCTCGTCATCGTCACCGAAACCGGCTGCGAGAATCTGAATGCCTTACAGCCAGGACTGGACTGGAGCTAACCCCAATTGTCCTGCTCCGGCCCTTGTCCGCATGACCTTGATGCGATACGCTTGAATTATGGATTATCGCGACATCATCACGATCCAGCCGGGCAAGCGTGGCGGTCGGCCCTGTATCCGCGGGATGCGCATCTCCGTCTATGACATCCTCGGCTGGCTCGCAGCGGGCATGACCAACGAACAGATTGTCGCCGAGTACCCCGAACTCACGGCCGAAGACATCCGCGCCGCGCTCGCTTTCGCCGCCGACGGCGACCGCCACCGCATCGGGTCCGCCGCGTGAAGCTGCTCTTTGACCAGAACCTCAGCCACCGCCTGGTCGAGCAATTCGCCAACGCTTTCCCAGACTCGGCCCACGTCCGCTCGCTAGGCCTGGACCAGGCCACCGATCAGGACATCTGGGAATACGCGATCGCCAACCAGTTCCACATCGTCACCAAAGACGCGGACTTCATCGAACGCAGCCGACTCTTCGGCCCACCGCCCAAAGTCATCCGCCTGTGCTGCGGCAACGCCACGCCAGCTCAGGTCCAATCCCTCATCCAAGCCCACCTCGACCTGATCGCCGAGTTGGAAAACGACCCAGACCTGCACTACGCAGAGATCGGCTGAGCAAACTATCGCACCGCCCCTCATCACCGGCGACGCCCTCACCATCGAGCCCGGCCTCTA
>JBMYUK010000290.1:0-4131 GCA_049605275.1 Phycisphaeraceae bacterium | reverse complement strand
TAGTAATACGAGGGGATTCGGGCCAAGTGTAGGCCGGGGTTCCGGGACGCAGTTCAACCAAGAAGAGAAAAGAACGGAGCATCATGCCAAGCAGAGCATTACCGAAATCAGTCCGCGCGACCGCCGCGGCGTCCGTGTTGGCTTGTACCGCAGGCCTCGCAACCGAACACGCCGAAGCCGAGGTGCTGCCGGTGTGGATCGATGCGCCGCATATTGAGGGAACAACGAACCCTGTATCGCCGTTTTTCGATGTGCCAGTGGTTACAGCGGATTTCGACCAAGATGGTCAAGACGATTTTTACATTTATTTCTACTTTGCTTCACCGCGTTTTTATGAACTTGTGGCAGGCTCCAGCAACCTGAATCCTGATGCTGACGTTTTCTATCAAAGCGGTTCAGCCTCAATGACAACTCCTGGCGATCGTATTTTTTGGAAGATCCGTCCGGAAGTCTTTAATGGCCGTGATGAGGTCTATGCTGCTGGGCAGACCTATGTTCCGCTACCTCGCCCTTTGACAGCTATTAATTCCTCAGGCATTCAGCAAGAATTTTCTCAACGCGGCATTCTCGGTGGCCAATTTGAAGGCAGTGATGGTATTACCTACATCGCTTATTTAGATATGGAACTCACGGTTAATGAAGATGATGCATCTCTGTGTTCAGCCGTCGTCTACGACGCCGGCTACGCCTTGCTCGAACCGCTCCTCGGCGACCTCGATTTCGATGGCGATATCGACTTCGACGACATCAACATCGGCGCCGCGAACTTCACCGGGCACTCCGGCAGCACGTTCATGACCCCGGCCGACGGCGATACCGACGGGGACGGCGACGTCGACAACAAAGACCTCGGCTACCTGCTGGGCGCGTACACCGGCCCGCTGTCGTTGAGCGACTCGGCCTACGCCTACGCCTTGGATGGCGTGGCCGCGGTGCCCGAGCCTTCCTCCCTGGCCGTGCTGGCGGGGGCGTCGTTGATTGTGCTTCGCCGCCGCCGACGATAACGCTGATGTTTGGGATCGCCATGTTCCGGGCCGTTGGTTGTAGCGATTGCAACGTTTGTGTGGATCGATGCTCTGGTTGTGATGCGTCCGCACAACATCCGCTATATCCGGGCGGGGGTTGGTTTAAAAATCGCGTAGCGTTATCGGGCCGTCGGTCGGCTGTATTTGCTTTGATAGCAAGGATTTTAGTGGACTTGGATGAGAGCGGTTCATATTCGAGGCCGCAGCGGGTCGGGTGCGTGGTACAAATTAGGCAGCAACGCGGAACGCCCCCGTGAGCCGTGTGACCCCTGATTGTTCTCTGTGAAAGCCCGACCGATGGACGAAAAAACCTTCCAGACCAAGCTCGCCAACCTGATGGGTGAGATCAACACGCTGCCCGAGGGCGAGCGGAAGAAGCTCGCGAATCTCGCTCAGCAGACCCGCGACCGCCACGACAAGATGAAGAAGACGGTCAGCGATCTGCAGGAGTCGCTGGACTATCTTCGGCTGTCGATCAAGTACCTGGTGTTCGATCTCGAGGCGACCCGCCGAGAGAACAAGTACCTCCGCGAGATGATTCAGCAGCAGGACGCGGACGCCGGCGACGGCCCGGCGCTCGACGATGACCGCGACGACGACAATTCGCCCTTCTGATTGGCGTATCGATTGACCCGAGGCAAGAGGCGGTGGCCCCGAGCCACCACAGACGCAGACCCGATCCATCGAGAAGCCCGCTCCCCCTAGGAAGCGGGTTTTCTCTTGCGCGGCGTCGGAGCGTCGAGGAGCACGGATGACGCTCATTTGCGATGGGTAGTGGCTATGATGCTGCTGCGGATGGCCGGGCACGGACGACCTGCGCCCCGCACCGTTGAGACCCCCGCTGCGAAATCACATGAACGACCACGCCCCGATGACGCCTTACCAGGCCGCGATGCTCGGCCTCCAAGCCCACGCCCAAAACCCGGCCGGCGCCCACGACGCACCGTACCAGCCCGCCCGCCTCGCGCCGCCCATCGGCCGGTACCGCGAGATGACCATCGACGAGATGCTCCTGGAAAACAGGGTCATCTTCCTGCTGGGCGAGATCAACACCGGCAGCGCCATGAGCGTCGTCATGCGACTGCTGCACCTGCAAAACCAAAAGCCAGGCCAGGACATCCACCTCTACATCAACTCGCCGGGCGGCAGCGTCGACGACACGCTGGCCATGATCGACACCATGAGCCACATCAGCTCCGACGTCGCCACCTACTGCATCGGCAAGGCGATGTCCGGCGGAGCGCTCACCCTCGCCGCGGGCACCAAGGGCAAGCGCTACTGCCTGCCCCACGCCAAGGTGATGATCCATCAGCCGTACGGCGGGCTTTATGGTCAGGCGAGTGACGTCGAGATCCAGGCGGAGGAGATCCTCAAGACCAAGGACGAGCTGAACCGCATGCTCGCGGGCTTCACCGGCCAGAACCTCGAGCGGATCGAGAAAGACTCGGAGCGCGACCGCTTCTTCGGCGCGACCGAGGCGGCCGAGTACGGCTTGGTCGACGAGGTGCTCAGCTCGCCCGAGGACGGCGAGAAGAAGTAGGCCGAGGAACCTGGGTCGATTGGGTTCGATTGCGTCGGCTCGAATCGTTGCGTTTGTGATGGGCTTGCGAGGGTTTGTCCGCCCGGCTGTGAGCCGGCGGCTACGGGTGGCTGCGTCTTCGAAGCCGCGGGTTCACAACCGGGCGGAGGAGCGCGGGTGGGGGTTGTGTTGTCGTGCGTCGGGGTGTCGGTCTCGGCGTGGTGACACGGGTGTGGGTGGGTGGTCTTGAAATCTGCCGGTGCGGGGGTGGGCTTGCCGATGGTAGGGTCATGGTGCGGTCTGCGCACATTTTGATCGCGTGCGCGGCGGCTCTGTTGGGGCTTGGGGTGGTGATGGTGCACTCGGCGGGATCGGTCGTCGGCGGGCCCGAGGGCGCGGTGGTGGAATCGACGTTCGGGCCGGCGGGTCCGTGGACGATGTTTGCGACACGGGCGAGTCTGTACGCGGGGATCGCGATCGCGGTGATGCTGGTGCTGTCGAAGCTGAACGTTCGGCAGCTTTTCACGGCGAGGGGTTTGAGCAGCCCGCTGTTGGTGTTGCTGCTCGGGGCGTTGGCGTTGCAGGGTTTGACAATGGTGCCGGGGTTCGGTCACGAGGTGAACGGGGCGCATCGCTGGTTGAAGGTCGGGCCGATCACGTTCCAGCCGTCGGAGTTGGTGAAGTGGGTGATGGTGTTGGCGGTGGCGTGGTGGTGTGCGCGTCGAGCGGGGGTGATGCAGCGTTTTGGCTCGGGGGCGTTGCCTGCGATCGGGCTGATCGGTTTGGCGTGCGGTCTGGTGGTTCGAGAGGACCTTGGCACGGCGGTGTTGATCGGGATGGTCGCGGTGCTGATGTTGATCGCGGGGGGGATGCGGCTGTGGGTCCTGGTGCCGGTGTTTGTGGTCGGGGCGGTGGGTATCGTGGCGGCGATCCTGGCGGCGCCGTATCGGATCAAGCGTTTGATGATTTATCGCGACCCTTGGATCGATCCGCAGGGCGCGGGGTATCACCCGATCCAGTCGCAACTGGCGTTTGCCGAGGGCGGGGTGTCGGGCAGCGGGCTCGGTCACTCGGTGCAGAAGTACTACATCCCCGAGGACACGACGGACTTTATCTTTCCCGTGCTGACCGAGGAGCTTGGGCTGGCGGGCGCGGCGCTGGTGATCGGGCTGTTTCTGACGATCCTATGGGTGGGTCTGGGCATCATCCGCGATTCGAAGGACCCGTTCAGCCGGCTGGTGGGTTTGGGGATCCTCGCGACGCTTGGGATACAGGCGGCGATTAACTTGGCGGTCGTGACGGTGGTCGTGCCGACGAAGGGGATCGCGCTGCCTTTGGTGAGTAACGGCGGGACGGGCTGGATCATGACGGCCGGGGCGTTGGGGCTGTTGGCGGCGATCGACAACGCGACGGCGCTGGAGGAGGCGGAGGCGTCCACGACCGATTCCGCAGATGACGCCGACACCGAAGTCGAGTCGAGCGAGCCGACGCTTCGCTTGACGGGGTAACTTAATGCCGGTCGGATGAAACCACAGATGCACATTGATGAACACAGATTCAATTCGTCTGTCTTTATCCGCGTTCATC
>JBMYUK010000289.1:0-4172 GCA_049605275.1 Phycisphaeraceae bacterium | reverse complement strand
GCCGTGCTTGAACGGGTCGATGCCCTGGGCCAGGCCCTCCTCGTTGATGTACACCAGGCACTCGAGGCCGAGCTCCTTGACGATGTACTCGTCGCGGAAGGTGTACATCGATTGGAAGTTCCAAGTGGTATCGACGTGCAGGAGCGGGAACGGCGGCCTGCCGGGGTAGAAGGCTTTTCGCGCCAGGTGGAGCATGACGCAGGAATCCTTGCCGACCGAGAAGAGCATGACCGGGTTCTTAAACTCGGAGGCGACCTCTCGGATGATGTGGATACTCTCAGCTTCGAGCTGCTTGAGGTGTGTCAGTCTCTGCGAATTCACGTGGCGTCCTTCTGATGATGGCAGGTCAGGCCGAGCAAGCGTCCGATAGTCCGATCGGTCGTGTCGGCCGGCGCTCGCGCTGTGTTGGTATCGGCTGATCGAGTCGTCGGATTGGGTACGAATCCGCATGTTAGAGCGGATTCATCGGGTTTGCTGAGCGGGCGATCGGGCGCGTCGTTGTAGGGGATCGGTCGCCGCTCTATGATGGTCGCTTACGCATCAAATCACCGGAGCACCCGCATGAGCGCCCCCGACGACCGCCAGTATTTGTCCAGCCACGAGTGGCACAAGCCCGAAGGCGACCTCGTCGCGATCGGCATCAGCCAATACGCCGTCGATGAGCTCACCGACATCACGTACCTCGAGGTCGAGATCGAGTCCGGCCCGGTCGACGCGGGGCAGACCTTCGGCGAGATCGAATCGGTCAAGGCGACGAGCGAGTTGTACTGCGGTGTCGCCGGCGAGGTCGTCGAGGTCAACCAGGCCGTGATCGACAACCCCGCGCTCATCAACGACGACTGCTACGACCAAGGCTGGATCATCAAGGTCAAGCCGAGCGACCCGGGCGCGGTCGAGTCGCTCATGAGCGCCGCCGACTACCAGGCCGAGCAAGCCGACTGACTCCGATCGCCCCCGTTGTTCGACCCCGTTGCACGTTCGACGCACCTAACGGACCGCCGTCCATGACCATCGACCTGCACACCCGGCTGTGGACCTCGACCGAGCAGTTCGGCCCGTCCGTCGCGGCGCAGATGCGTCGCCGAAAGATCGACGCGTGGGAAGACCACACCGCCGACCCCGACGAGCACCACGACGCCATGACCCCGGTCGCCGCGGCCGTGCTGCTCGGCTTCGAGAGTAAGCTCCTCGGCGGATCGATCTCGCATCAACAGATCGCCGACTACATCAAGCGCGACCCCGACCGGCTCTTCGGCTTCGCGGGCATCGACCCGAAGTCCGACACCCCGCCGACGCAGTCGCTCGAGCAAGCGATCGGACTCGGGCTCAGCGGCGTCACCGTCAACCCCGCCGCCGCGGGCTTCCACCCCACCGACACCCGCGCGATGTCGCTCTTCGAAGCCTGTCAGCACCACCGCCTGCCCGTGCTCATCGAGTGCGGCACGGTCCTCGCGCGAGAGGCACGCATGGAGTTCGCTCGCCCCGTCCTCCTCGATGAGGTCATCCGCGAGTTCCCGGATCTCAACATCGTGCTGGGCACCTTCGGAGACCCCTGGGTCGAAGAGGGCGTCGCCCTGCTCGCGAAACACCCCAATGTCTACGCCGACCTCTCCGGCTTCACCGCCAGGCCCTGGCAGCTGTTCAACGCCCTGCTCACCGCCCACCAGCAGGGCACGATGAATCAGGTGCTCTTCGGCAGCAACTTCCCCTTCGTCTCGCCCGAGCAGGCCATCAAGACCATCTACTCGGTCAACACGCTGACGCAGGGCACGCAGCTGCCCTCGGTCCCGCGCGAGCAGCTGCGCTCCGTCGTCGAGCGCGACACGATTGAGTTGCTGGGTCTCAAACGCGAGAGCGCCAAGCCAGCGAAGCCCGATGCAGTCGAGACCGACACCGATCAGCCCGCGGCAAGCGAGCGGGAGGCGACGTCATAGCGTCTCCCGCGCAAAAAGCCGATCGCACGGAGCGCCACCTTGCGGCGACGGGCCGCTTGCGGCGGATGGTCCTGAACGGGTACAGCGCACTCGGCACACCGCGCCCGGGCGTCGCACGACGACACTTGGCACAGCTCACGCGCGTCATCGTTCTCGCTTTCATGCTGCGCTTTGCGGCCGGCTGCGGCTCGTCGCTGTGGTCCAGCCAATCCGCACTCGCGGTCGTGAGCCAGGACGATACGTCGCTTCGGCTGCAAGGCGATTTCAACAGCGCGTACTACGTGTTCGACAGCGACGAATCGGTGACAATCATCCTCATCGAAGGGCCGGAGGATAGCCCGACCCAGGCCGCGTCGATCCGCCTCATGTGGAGCCCACGCGCCGGATTGACCCCGGTGAACCCGGACGCGACCAACGCCACGATCCAATACATCGTGTTCGCGAATCGTCGAACCAGCGAAGGCTTTTTCCGCGAGGTCGGGGTGTATAGCGGCGCGGGGTTCTTGTTCCTCGACTCGACGCCCGGCGACTCGAGCCTGACCGCCAGCCTCTGGCAGGCCGACCTGCTGCTCGCCGACCGCAGCGACCGGTTCAAAGACCTGCTCGGCCAGTCGACGCTCCGCGGCAGCTTCACCGCCGAGCGCAACAGCGCCAAGGTCCAGGCCCTACTCAAAGACCTCAACCGCCGCGTCTCCGACCGCCTCGGCTACCCCCGACTGGTCGGCGAACCCGAAGCATCGTCCGACGCGCTCGCCATTCAAACGCATCCGCCTGCTGCGCAAGTTCGCTCCCGTTAAACATCGCCGAGACACTCGATGAATCGTCCGATCCGCCGCGCTCTTTCTCGCTCGCAAGACCTCGCCAAACCGCTCGCTCTACTCGTCTCAGCCGTCGCCTTGGTCGTCGCGCTGCTATGCATCGGCCCCGCCGCCGCGCAGGACGATCAACCCGAAGCGCCGACGAGCGAAACCCCTTCGAAACCCGCGGCCGAGCCAACGCCCCCCGAAACCAACGCGCCCGCCGACCCGAACCCCTCGACCGACAAAGATCAAGGCTGGATCGATGCGCTGAATGAAACGCTCAACGCGAGCCTGGGTCAGGTCAACTCGATCGCCGGCGGAATCCTGATGCGGGATGTCTCCTTCAGCGCATTCGATTACGAGGTCGTCGACGCCGCGACGGGAGAAAAACAACTCGTCGAGCCCGAGGTGCCGTTCCTCGTCATCTTCCTCGGCCTGGGCGCGATCTTCTTCACGCTCTGGCACAAGTTCATCAACCTTCGCGGCTTCACCCACGCCTGGCGGATCGTCTTTGGCAAGTACTCGGACGACACCGACGAGGGCGACCTCCCCCCGTTTCGCGCGCTCACCTCGGCGCTGTCCGCAACGGTCGGACTCGGCAACATCGCCAGCGTCGCCGTGGCCATGGTCGTCGGTGGCCCGGGTGCGCTGTTCTGGATGATCTTCCTCGGCTTCTTCGGCATGTGCGCGAAGTTCCACGAATCCACCCTCGCCCAGATGTTCCGCATCAAAAACGCGGACGGAACGATTTCCGGCGGCCCGATGTTCTACCTCGACAAAGGCCTGAGTTCGATCCACCCCTCCCTCGCCGGGCTGGGTAAAACGCTCGCCATCGTCTTCGCCATCTGCTGCATGCTCGCGGCACTGGGCGGCGGCAACATGTTCCAAGCCAACCAGGCGTTCGAGGGCTTCTTCTCCACGTTCGTACAGCCCCACGTCGGGCCCGGTGAAATCGACAGCGTCCGGGCCAACACCGGCTTCGGCTTCGGGTTGGTTATGGCGGTGCTCGTCGGCGTCGTCGTGCTCGGCGGCATCACCCGCATCGGCGCGACGACCGCACGCATCGTTCCCTTCATGGCCGGCATCTACGTCCTCGCCTGCATCACGATCATTCTTTTTCACATCGGCGACGTGCCCGCGCTCCTGGCCGAGGTCATGACCCAGGCGTTCAACGCCGACGCCGCCTTCGGCGGACTCATCGGCGCGATGATGACAGGCTTCAAACGCGCCGCGTTCTCCAGCGAGTCCGGCCTCGGCTCCTCCGCCATCGCGCACGCCGCCGCCAAGACCGACCATCCCGTCCGCGAAGGCTACGTCGCCTCGCTCGAGCCGTTCATCGACACCGTCGTCATCTGCACCGGCCTGCGCCCGAACAAGGAGCTGGGCGAGGCCGCGGGCCTGCATCATGGCCGCGCAATTCAGGTCAACGACCGCATGC
>JBMYUK010000288.1:1015-4217 GCA_049605275.1 Phycisphaeraceae bacterium | reverse complement strand
CCGGCTATTGAAAGGCACTTCTCGTACACGTTCGAAAAGTGCATACGAGAACTGCCTCAGGTGGAATACCCGCCCACTTTTTCTTTCCGAGTCGGGTTTATCGAAAGTCTCTTATGACAAAACACCCGCGTTTTGGGCGCGGGTGTTTCTTGTTGAGTTCCGGTTGCGTGGTTAGCTCATTTTGAAATCCCAGCCCTTGCGGTATTGCTTGGTGATGAGGGCGTCGGCGATGGGGTTGTTGGTGATCTTCATGTTCTTCGCGTCGTACTCGATGCGGCCGCCGACCTTCTGGGCGATGGTGCCGAGGAGGACGGACTCGGTGAGCATGGCGGCGTACTTAAAGCCGGACTTAGGGTAGTCGTAAGGCTTTTCTTCCTTGCAGGCCATGAGGAATTCTTTGTGGTGGCCTGGCGAGCGTTCGAGGGTTTTCTCGGGTTCGGCGATTTCGGAGCCGTCGTAGCTGTGGATCTTGATCTTGTTGCCGTAGTCGTCCATGTATTGGATGGCGGCCTTGGAGCCGATGATGAAGCCGCCGGACTTGGGCAGTTCGCTTGCATCATCCTTCATGAAGTCGGGCTTCTTCGGCTTCATGCCGCCTTCGTACCAGAAGTAGTTGAAGGCGGGTCGGTCGCCCTTGGCGGCGAACTCGAACTTGACCGCGGCCTGCTTGTCGAACTGCTCCAGGCCGCCGACGGGCTCGCCTTCGATGAGTTCAGCGGCGACGGGGTAGCCGGGCTCCATGCCCCAGTAAAAGCCATCGGTGGTGTGGCATCCCATGTCGCCGAGTGCGCCGGTGCCGTAGTCCATTGCTCCGCGCCACTTGAAGGGGTGGTAGCCGTCGACGAAGGGGCGGGCGGGGGCGGGGCCGAGCCATGCGTCCCAGTTCAGGCCTTCTGGCTTGGCTGCGCTGGCGCGCGGGGCGGGGTTGCCTTGGGGCCAGACGGGTCGGTTGGTCCAGATGTGCGCTTCTTTAATGGTGCCGAGCTTGCCGGAGCGGATCCACTCGACGATTCGGCGGTTGCCTTCGTTGGCGTGCATCTGGTTGCCCATCTGCGTGGCGACCTTGTACTTCTCGGTGGCGAGCAGCAGCTGGCGCGACTCCCACACGGTGTGGGTCAGGGGCTTTTGCGTGTAGGCGTGCTTGCCTTCCATCATGGCGATGATGGTGGCGGGGTAGTGGTGGTGGTCGGGCGCGGCGACGGAGATCGCGTCGATGTCCTTGAGGTGCTTATCGTACATCTCGCGGTAGTCGGTGAAGCCCTTGGCGTCGGGGTAGGCCTTGGCGGCGGGCTCGAATCGCCCGGCGTCGGCGTCGCAGTAGCACGGGCAGCCGAAGCCGAGATTTTTGAATGGGCCGATGTGCTGGCTGCGTGCAATGCCATGGGTGCCGACGAAGGCGACGTTGACGCGTTCGTTGGCTCCGTAGACGCGGTTGTAGGAGCCGATGGTCATGGTCGCGGCGGAGGTGACCGCGGCGGTCTGGAGGAATCGTCGGCGGGTGAAGCGGATCTGGTTTGACATTGCTGTCCTTTCGTGTGATGGCAGGTGACGGGGGGTATCGCTCTCCTTCAGAGCAGGATGCAATCGAGCCTGCGCATCTTACAGGATCGAGGCGGATTCCCGTTTTACCGGCCCGAGCGAGCATTCTTGGCCGTGCTCGACTACGCCTCGGGCGACATGTCGTAGAAAAACTGCTCGCGGACGATCTTGCCGTCGGCGACGGTGTATAGCGCCGCCTCTTTCATTTGCATGCGTAAGCCCGCGGTCGGGCCGGCTTTGGCGGTGATGTCCATCTCGAAGATGATGACGAACTGATCCCCGTTGGGGTAGGGCCCGTCCGCGGACCAGCTGTGCACCTCGTGGTTGTCGTACCACCACTGGCTCTTCTTTTTGATCGCGTCGATGCCTTTGATCTCTCTGGGCATGTCGAACTCGGGCATGCCCATGACTTCGACGCTGACGATGTCGTCGCTGTAATACCGGTTGACGAACTCGGCTTCCCGGCCGGTGTTGCACATCTCGATGAGGGCTTTGCCGATGGTCAGAGCGTCTGGGGTGTGGGGGGTGTCGCTCATGTCGTGCTCCTGGGCTGAGGTGGATCGTTCATTATCCGCTGAGCCCGCGATCAGACAAGCGCTTCGCATGGCCGCTCACGAAAGACTGACGCGACGGATTCCCTACGCATCGTGCAATAGCCGCAACCGTGGTGCGTTGAATGGGTAAGCCGCGTCGATCCCCTAAGCGTCATTGGAGCCGAGCATGCCGATCAACTACTCGCTGAGCCCGATCCCCGCCGCCGACTTCGGCCCCGAGCAGGCGCGCCACCTCGTCTCCCGCGCCGCCTACGGCTCCACCCCGCAAACGCTCCGCGACTGGCACGCCCTCGGCCTCGACCGCGCGGTCGACCGACTCGTCGACTACCGGCAGGTCCCCATCGGCGACCTCGAACCCGCGGACCTCGACCCCGACACCATCCGGCCGCTCTCGACCGACGAGCGTCGTGCGTTCCTCGTCGCACGCCGCGAGAGAGACACGAAGACGCAAGACCAATTCCGCCGGATGCGTGTCGCCGCCAACTTCGAGGACCGCCGCATGCACGCCAAGCTCCAACGCTGGTGGGTCGAACGGCTGGCCCAGACCCCGCGGCCCACCGAAGAACGGCTCACCGTGCTCTGGCACGGCCACTTCGCGACCCGGCACCGCGACGTCCGCGACGCCTACCTCATGGAGCAGCAAAACACCTTCTTCCGCGATCATGCCAACGCCAGCTTCGCCGACCTCGCCGCGGGCATCGTGCGCGACCCGGCGATGATCAAGTTCCTCAACAACGATCAGAACCGAAAATCGCGCCCCAACGAAAACCTCGCCCGCGAGCTCATGGAGCTCTTCACCCTCGGCGAAGGCCACTACACCGAAGACGACATCAGACAAGGTGCCCGCGCCCTCACCGGCTACCACGTCGACGACAACGACTTTGCGCTCAAGCGATTCCAGCACGACCGAGGCGAGAAAACGATCCTCGGCCAAACCGACGCCTTCGACGGCGATGGCTTTGTCGATCTCCTGCTGCAGCACCGGGCTTGCGCCCGCATGGTCGCGCTCAAGCTCTATCGTCACTTCGTCGCCGACGTCGCCGACGATTGGGACCTGCTCGACGCGGGGACTCGGAGCTGCGTCGACGAACTCGCGAGGCTGATGCGCG
>JBMYUK010000288.1:0-1005 GCA_049605275.1 Phycisphaeraceae bacterium | reverse complement strand
GAGTCGGGCTATGAGCTGAAGCCGGTGCTGACGACGCTCTTCAAGAGCCGGCACTTTTACGACGCGGGCGTGGTCGGCAAGCAGATCAAGAGCCCGGTGCAGATCGTCGCCGGGACGATCCACCAGACCGGCGCTCCGGTTCGCGAGTCGCGCAGCCTGGCGACGGCACTGAAGGGGATGGGCCAGGAGCTTTTCGAGCCGCCGAGCGTCGCGGGCTGGGAGGGCGGCCGTGCGTGGATCAATACCTCGACGATGTTCATGCGGCAGAACACGTGCGCGTATCTGCTCACCGGCACGACGCCCGGCAAGGGCTTTAAGAAGAACGCGCTGGACTACGACCCGATGCCGCTACTCGAAGGCCAGACCGATCGCAGCGCGACCGCCGTCGTCGACCGCCTCTGCGACGCGATGCTCGGCCACCACGTGCCGCGAGCGCGTCGCGAGCCGCTCGTCCGATTCATGCTGGACCGAAGCAAGGGCGTCACCGCAGACTCGCTCGTCGCCCTGCTGCTGCTCATCACCGCGATGCCCGAGTACCAACTCTGCTAAGCGACTGCCCGCTTCGACGCGGCTGGTCGATCAAGCCCGATACCCAACACCCGACACCTACAACCCAACACCCAACCCATGTGCAACCACTACCACCCGCTCACCACTGACACGCCCCGCCTCCTCAACGCCGCGTTCACCCGTCGGCGATTCCTCGGCGGGATGGCGATGCTCTCCGCCGCCGCCAGCGTGCCCGGCTTCGTCAACGCGACCTCCGACGCCTACGCCGACACCAACTGGCACACCACCAGCAAGCCCGGCGTCCCCGAAGACCGCGTGCTCGTCGTCGTCCAGCTCTCCGGCGGCAACGACGGGCTCAACACCGTCGTGCCCTTCGCCGACGACCAGTACCACCGCGCCCGCCCAACCCTCCGCATCAACGACGCGATCAAACTCGACAAACTCGCGAACGGCGAGGGCATCGGACTCAACCCCGCGCTCGGACCCGTCTACGAG
>JBMYUK010000287.1:0-4227 GCA_049605275.1 Phycisphaeraceae bacterium | reverse complement strand
AAAAGCACGTCAACGCGCAGCTAGCAGTCGGTGATCCGAGCAAGTACCCCGTCTTCGCCGGCAACGTCGCGGCGGTCGAGACCCGCGGCTTCGCCCGCACCAAAGAGCAATCCCCCTCCGGCCAAGAGTTTCACTGGAATCGCAACTGGGAATCGTATTATCTCATCGGCGAAGCCATGGGCCGGGCGATGCTCGGGATGATTCGCGATTAGCCGAAATTAGGCCGAGCGAGCAGCCGCTGCGCAGAACGAAACGAAAAGGTGGGGCGGGCGTCTCGCCTGCCGTTTGGGCGCAGCCCAATGCCTTATGATTCACGGCTTCGTCGCGACGACAGGCGGGACGCCTATCCCACCTAAGGCACTACTCGTACACGTTCTCAGGCAACACCGCCGCATTCCCGTGACCGATGCGCACGTACGGCTTGGCCGATTTCTTTGCGTTGTAAGCACTCGGGCGATAAACTCCGCCGCCTGCGATGCGTCCGCGTGTGTACCGCTCGGCGAAACCATCACCATCCCGATCACCCCCACGAAACGGCCCGACATGCCCGCCGCCAGCGATTCTGATTCGACCCAGTCCCTCTTACGCCGACCCGACTGGCTCCACAGCGTCTTCCCCGACAACCCGATGCCCGACATCCTCTCGGGGATGACCGTTGCGCTCGCGCTCGTCCCCGAGGCCATCGCCTTCGCCTTCATCGCCGGCGTAGACCCGATCATCGGCCTCTACTCCGCGTTCATGATCGGCCTGCTCACCTCCATCCTCGGCGGACGCCCGGGCATGATCTCGGGCGCCACCGGCGCCATGGCCGTCGTCGTCATCGGGCTCGTCGCGATCTACGGCGTTGAGTACCTCTTCCCCACCGTCATCCTCTGCGGCATCCTCCAGTGCCTCGTCGGCATCCTCCGCATGGGCAAACTCATCCGCATGGTCCCCCACTCGGTCATGCTCGGCTTCGTCAACGGCCTGGCGATCGTCATCTTCCTCGCACAGCGACCGAGCTTCGAGCAACTCGGCGACGACGGCCTGTCCCACTTTTTCGAGCCCGCAAAGATGGCGTGGATGATCGGCGGCGTGCTGCTCACCATGGCGATCATTCAATTCCTGCCCAAGCTCACGAATAAGTTTCCGTCGTCGCTCGCTGCGATCCTCATCGTCACGGGCGGCGCGCTCGCGGTGAACGCGACGCTCGACAGCCCGCCGTTCATGACCGTCGAAGACATGATGGCCGAGGGCAAGCAGGCCGAGGCGATCAAGCAGGCCGCGATCGATGACATCGAGAAGAAAGACGGCAAACTCTCCGAGGCCGCCGCACTCGCCGGCGTTACCGATCCCGATAAGCCCCTGAGCAAGCGCGTGATCAAGACCGAAGAGATCGTCGCGCAGATCAAGGCGATGCCTGCCGACGAAATCACCGCCGCCAAGACCACGATCAAAGCCGAAGACGCCAAGATCGGCGGCGGGCTGCCGATCCCCTACTTTCTGGATGACGAGTACAAAGACGAATTGACGTGGCAGGGCTTGCTGCCGCCGATCAACTGGGAGACATTCATCGTGATCCTGACCGCGGCGGTGGTCCTTATGGGCGTCGGGCTGATCGAATCGCTGATGACTTTGTCGCTCATCGACGAGATCACCGAGACGCGCGGCCGAGGCAACCGCGAGTGCGTCGGTCAGGGCGTCGCCAACATCACCTGCGGCGTCTTCGGCGGCATGGGCGGCTGCGCTATGATCGGCCAGTCGCTCATCAACGTGAACTCCGGCGGACGCCACCGCCTGTCCGGCATCGTCGCGGCGCTGCTGCTGCTCGCCTTCATCCTCTTCCTGGGACCGTGGATCGGGAAAATCCCCATGGCGGCGCTGACCGGCGTCATGTTCATGGTCGTCATCGGGACCTTCGAGTGGGCTTCCATCAAAATGTTCAAGCGCATGCCTAAGGCCGATATGCTCGTCATGGTCACCGTCATACTCATCACGATCTTCGCGCATAACCTCGCGCTGGCGGTGCTCGTCGGCGTCATCATGGCGGCGCTCGTCTTCGCCTGGCAGCACGCCACGCACATCGGCGCCGACATCAAAACCAACGTCAACGGGTCCAAGGTCTACCAGTTGCACGGCCCGCTCTTCTTCGCCTCCGTCGAATCCTTCAAACAACTCTTTACCCCCGCCGACGACACGGACGATGTCGTCATCGACTTTTACTACACCCGCGTCTACGACCAGTCCGGCCTCGAGGCCATCAACGCCGTCACCGAGAAGTACCGCGCCCTCGGCAAGACGCTCCACCTCGTTCACCTCAGCGAAGAATGCCGCGTCCTGCTCGGCAAGGCCGGCGACCTTGTCGAAGTCAACGTCAGTGAAGACCCGCACTACCACGTCGCGACCGACCGGCTGGGGTAAGGCAAGCTCTCTATCTCAAATCACTCGAAGCCCACGGATTCAATCCGTGGGCTTTTGCCTAGCATTGCAATGAAGCTGCAGAAGATTCTTAGGACTGCACCCGCCCATCTGATACGCTGAGCCTTATGCGCCGAGACCACAACCTAGACACCGACAAGCACCGAAGTAACCGGTCGATCCTGCGCATCATCGGCCCGCTTGTACTGATCGCCGGGATCATCCTCACGCTCATCGGTTTCTCTACATTCGTCACCGGCTTTGGGCAGTCCGAAAGCTTCGGTGCCCCGCCGCCCGGGTTTAAGCGCTTCTTCCTCGCGTTCCTTGGGCTTCCGATGATCGCTTTCGGAGCCGCGATGACCAAGTTCGCCTTCATGGGCGCCGTCGCACGCTACGCCTCCAGCGAGATCGCACCGGTCGGCAAAGACACCGCCAACTACATGATCGACGGCACCAAGGACGCGGTCAGCGGCCTCGCCCAATCCGTCGGCAGCGGGCTTGCCGCGGGGCTCACCGGCCAGGCCACGGATATCGAGACCGTGGCCTGCCCGGGGTGCGACGAGGCGTGCGATTCCGGGGCACGCTTCTGCAGCCAGTGCGGCACCGCCATACCCGGCGAGGTCCGCTGCGAGCGATGCGGCGCGATGAACGAGCCCGACGCCAGGTTCTGCGATCAGTGCGGGCGATCGACCGGGGCGTGACCCCGTCGTGCGCAACGAGTTTGGTCGCGAGATGTGTGATATTCTTCGGCCATGACCGCCAGCCACACCGATCGCATCTTCAACTTTTCCGCCGGGCCCTGCACGCTGCCGCCGGAGGTGCTCGCCATCGCTTCTGAGGAGTTGCCAAACTTCCGGGGCAACGGCGCATCACTGATCGAGATGAGCCATCGCAGCAAGCAGGTCGTCTCGGTGTTCGAAGAGGCGACTCAAAGCGTCCGCGACGTGCTGTCCGTGCCCGAAGACATGCACGTTCTCTTCCTCGGCGGCGGCGCGACCTTCCAGTTCGGCATGATCCCGATGAACCTCTTGCACGGCGGCAAGACCGCGGACTACGTGCACAGCGGTGCGTGGAGCAAGAAAGCCATCGCCGACGCGAACGCCGTGGGTACCGCCAACGTGATCTTCGATGGCAAAGACAGCAACTACACCACCTTGCCCGACATGGAAAAGGTCAAGACCAGCGACGACGCGATGTACCTGCACGTCTGCAGCAACGAGACCATCGGCGGCGTGCAGTTTGATACGTATCCGGATGTCGAGATCCCGATCGTCGCCGATATGAGTAGCGAGATTATGTCCAGACCGATCGACTTCGAGAAGTTCGGTTTGATTTATGCCGGGGCGCAGAAGAACATCGGTCCGGCTGGCGTCGCGCTCGTGCTCATCAAACAAGACCTTGTCGATCGGTGTCCGGGTCACTTGATCAACTACCTCAACTACGCGAACCACGTGAAGGGCGAATCGATGCTCAACACCCCGCCGGTATTTCAGGTGTACATGATCAAGCTGGTCATGGAATGGCTTAAAGCCAAGGGCGGTATCGCGTGGGCGCAGAGCCAAGCCCAGATACGGTCCAAGATTCTCTACGACGCGATCGAGCACAACAGCGGGTTCTATAAGTGCCCGGTGGATGCGCGGTACCGCTCGAAGATGAACGTCGTGTTCACGACGCCGAATGAAGACCTCGACGCGCAGTTCGTCGCCGAGGCGCTGGAGCAAGGCATGTCCGGCCTCAAAGGCCACCGCAGCGTCGGCGGCTGCCGAGCGAGCATCTACAATGCGATGCCGATCGAGGGCGCGGAAGCGCTGGCTAGCTTCATGGACGTGT
>JBMYUK010000286.1:0-4240 GCA_049605275.1 Phycisphaeraceae bacterium | reverse complement strand
GCCCCCGAGCGCAGGGGATAGGGGAGCCGCAAGGCGACGCGCGTGCCCGAGCCTCGGGTCCGGCGCACCAGCATGCGGCGTTCCAGCTCCTGGAGCGCATCCGCGAGGACGCCAGCGCGGCGGAGCTGCTGATCGAGGGCGCCGAGTACATTCGCGGTGAGGTCGAGCTGGCGGCACGCCGCGAGATGATCACGCGCCTCGAGGATTTCATGCGCCGCCGCGCCAAGATCGAGCAGGTGCTGCGCTCGTGGGAGGGCGCCATGGTCGCGGTCAAGATCGTGACCAGTCAGGTCATGCGCGAGCAGGTGCAGGAAACGACCTGGGAGAAACCGGCGATCGCCTTGTCGGAAACCGAATCGATCGTCGCCCGGAACATCAACAACGGCGGCGAGCCGGGCATCCGCCCCAACGTCGGCAACTCGATCGACGGGGCCGGGGGCAGCGGCAACGAACAGACCACCGAGCGAACGACCGAGCAGTTCAACAATCCGCTCGCCTCGCGTCAGTCGAATAAATCCCTTGCGGGCAACGCGATCCGAAAGATCAATGTGTCCGTCGTCGTGCCGCGCAGCTACTACGTGCGAATCTTTCAGGCGCAAAACCCCGACAGCGACCCGCCGAGCGACGGCGACCTCCAGCCCATCATCGACCGCGAGCAGGCGAAAATCGAATCCGTCGTCACCCCGCAGATCGTCTCCAGCGACGATGACATGAAGCCCGGCGATATCAGCGTCGCCATGGTTTACGATCAGGCCTACCTCCAGCCGGCGACTGCGGGCGTCAGCGGGGGCTTGGGCGCGGTCGTGTCGTCCGAGATGGCTCACACCGGCATCCTCGCGGCGCTCGCGCTCATGTCCTTCGGCTTGATGTTCTACATGGTTCGGCGAGCGACGCGTAAGGAAGAGATGCCCTCGATCGAAGAGCTCGCCGGGGTGCCGCCCACGCTGCCGACCGACGACGATCTCATGGGCGAGGTCGACGAGATGGACAGCAGCCTCGCGGGGGTCGAACTCGACGAAGACGAACTGCGAGCCCGTCAGATCGCCGATCAGATCAGCGACCTGGTCCGCGCGAATCCCGAAGAGGCCGGCGGCCTATTGACGAAGTGGGTCTCGGAAGATCACCAGTAAAACAAGATACACCGCGCTAAAGCGAAACGACAATGAGCACTGTCACCGAAGCGATCGATGAGTTGAGCGGCACGCAGAAAGCGGCCATCCTCATGCTTGCGCTCGAGCAGGATGCCGCGACGCTGCTGCTCAAGCAGATGAGCGAGCGCACCGTCGAAGAGATCACCCGCGAACTCGCGTCGACCGGCGGGGTGCAGCCCGCGATGCGCGACAGGATTCTGCAGGAGTTCTACGATCTCGCTGTCGCGCACAGCTGGGCACGCGAAGGCGGGCTCGAATACGCGCGGTCGCTGCTGTTTCAGTCGTTGCCCGCGGGCGATGCCGAGCGCATCCTTCAGCAGATCAGCCAGCAGGTGCGCAAGACGCCCTTCGCGTTTTTGCAGAAGGCCGAGTCGCAGAACCTCCTGACCTTTATCCAGGACGAGCACCCGCAGACGATCGCGTTGATCGTCTCGCACCTCGCGTTTCATAAGGCGTCCGAAATCCTCTCGGGATTGCCCGGCCCGAAGCAGATCGAAGTGGTCAAGCGCGTCGCCAACATGGAGCAAACCAACCCCGAGGTCATCGGCGAGGTCGAGAAAGGCCTCGAAGCCCGCCTCGCCAATATGCTCAATCAGTCCTTCGAGAAAATCGGCGGCGTCGAGACCGTCGCCGAGATGCTTAACCTCGTCGATCGCACGACGGAGAAGGGCATCATGGAAGGCCTCGAATCCGAAGACCCGGACCTCGTCGAAGAGATCCGTCGGCTCATGTTCGTCTTCGAAGACATCCTGCTGGTCGACGACAAGGGCATCCAGGCCGTGCTCAAGGAGATCGACAACGACGAGCTCGCGCTGTCGCTCAAGACCGCGAGCGAAGAGCTCCGCGACAAGATCTTCAAGAACATGTCCGAGCGTGCCGCGACGCTCATTCAGGAAGACATGGAGTTCATGGGCCCGGTCCGCGTCGCCGACGTCGAAGCGTGTCAGCAGCGCATCGTCGATATCGTCCGCCGGCTCGAAGACGCCGGGGAGATCATCATCGCCGGTCGCGGCGGCGACAAAGATTTGATTGTGTAAACGCGTTTCATTGGACTAAGGCGATCCGCCATGCCCGTACTCAAGCAGCACAACAACACACCCGCCATGCGCGAGGCGATCGTGCTGGACCTCGGGGACATCGGCGCGCAGGCGGCTCGCATCCGTGCGGCCGCGGAGTCGAAGGCGGCCCAGATCATCTCCGATGCGCAGGCCAAGGCCGAGGCCATCGCCAAGCAGCGCGGCGAAGAGGCGGAAGAGCTCGGTTACCAGGCCGGCCTCGCCAAGGGCCTCACCGAAGGTCAAGAGCAGGGGCGAGCGGAGGCGCTCAAGGCTTCGGCCGAGCAGTTGCAGCAGCTCGTCGCGGCCTGGTCCCAGGTGGCCGGCGACTGGGAGCAGCAGCGCGGCGATATGGAACGCGAGGCCCGGCAGGCGGTGCTCGATTTTGCCTTGTCTGCAACAGAAAAAATTGTCCATCGCGTGATCGAAGTGGATGAAACCGTTGTGGTCGATCAGGCGGCACAGGCGCTCTCGCTGGTGCTCTCGGCTCACGACGCGAGCGTCCGCATCCACCCGGTCGATAGGCCGCTACTCGAAGAGGCGATGCCGCAGCTACTGACCGAACTCGCGGGCATGGAGCACATCGACCTCGTCGACGACGAAGCGATCACGCCTGGCGGCTGCGTCGTCGCCTTTGGTCAGGGCAAGATCGATGCGACGATCGAGCGACAACTGCAACGCCTGGTCAACCTCATCCTTCCCGAGCCGCCGGCAGTCGAGATCGAAGAACCATCCGCTGGCGAAGCCGAGGCGATCTCGGAGTCGCCCGGCGAAGTGCCGACGCCGCCCGCGCCGGTCTACGAGATCACGGATCAGGGCCTGGTCGAATCGAGCCGTGATACATCGATTGAAGAGGTCACGATCGACGATGTGCCCGAAGCCGAGTCGATGCCCGAGCAGGACGAGCCGCCGAAAGACGAGGCCTAGCCGTGGGCTTGTTGACCGACCAACTCGGGATGATCGATCGGGCGGTGACGCTCGAACTCAGCGGATCGGTCCGCGAGGTGCGCGGCATGGCGGCGCGGGTATCGGCGATGCCCGTGCCGGTCGGGACGCAGCTGACGATCGCGGCGGGTCGTGGTCGGGCTCGGTCGGTGGCCGCGGAGGTGATCGGCTTCGACGGCGACGAGGCGGTGGTGATGCCGCTGCAATCGTTGGCGGGTGTCGGGCCGGGCGATCGCGTGACGGCGGGGCAGCATCGACAAAGCGTGCGTGTCGGCGATTCGCTGTTGGGCCGGGTGCTCAACGGCTTGGGCGAACCGATCGACGGGTTCGGCCCGTTGCGTGATACGGTGCCTCGGCCGCTTCAGCCCGAGCCGGTGGACCCCTTGGATCGTCCGCTGATCGATACGCCGTTGGCAACGGGGGTGCGCGCGGTCGATGCGATGTCGACGCTTGGACGCGGCCAGCGGATGGGCGTTTTCGCGGGGCCGGGCTGCGGCAAATCGACGCTGCTGGGCATGATGGCCAAGCGAACGGAAGCGGACGTGAGCGTGATCGCGCTAATCGGCGAGCGCGGCCGCGAAGTGAAAGAGTTCATCGACAACGTGCTCGGGCCGGGGGGCTTGGCGCGGTCCGTTGTCGTTTGCGCGACGGGGGATGAGTCGGCGTTGATGCGCGTGCGTGCGGCGTCGGTGGCGTCGTCGATCGCCGAGCACTTTCGCGACGACGGATTGGATGTGTTGCTATTGATGGACTCGGTGACGCGTTTTTGCCAGGCCCAGCGGCAGATCGGTTTGGCGGCGGGCGAGCCGCCGGCGACGCGCGGGTATCCGCCGAGCGTATTCGCGATGTTGCCGCAGGTGCTCGAACGGGCGGGGCGCACGAGCCGGGGATCGATCACCGGCCTGTACGCGGTGCTGGTCGAGGGCGACGACATGACCGAGCCGATCGCCGACGCGTGTCGCGGTGTCCTCGACGGCCACGTGCACCTCTCGCGCAAGCTCGCGGAGAAAGGCCACTATCCCGCGATCGACGTGCTCGGTTCGATCAGCCGCGTGATGCCGGATGTGACGACGAAAGAGCACGAGCAGG
>JBMYUK010000285.1:0-4246 GCA_049605275.1 Phycisphaeraceae bacterium | reverse complement strand
AGTAGTAGTTCTGATAGTTGAGCATGTAGCGCGCCGAGCCATCGACCGGCTCGCCGGAGAACTGGCCGATCGCCCGGTCCTGCTGGTCGCCAACAAGGTGGACGCGGATAATCTCGAGCCCGCGGCCTACAACGCGATGCAACTCGGCTTCGGCGAGCCCGTCATGATCTCGGCGACGACCAAGCACAACCTCGGCGATCTGTATCGCGCGATCCGGCAGCGCATCGATTTCGCCGCGTTCGAGGCCGGCGACGACCCAAAGACCGCGGCGGGCGTTTTGGTCGCGGTCGTCGGTAAACGCAACGCCGGCAAGAGCACGCTCGTGAATGCCTTGGCCGGCGAAGAGCGCGTCATCGTCTCGGAGAAAGAGGGCACGACGCGCGACAGCGTCGACGTCCGCTGCGAGATGGACGGCAAGATTTTCACGCTGATCGACACGGCCGGCGTCCGCAAGACCAAGTCGCTGGCCGGCGACATCGAGTTCTACAGCCAGCACCGCTCGCTGCGCAGCGTCCGACGGGCCGACGTCTGTCTGCTGCTGATCGACTCGTCCGTCCCGATCAGCCAGGTCGATCATCAACTGGTCAACGAGATCAATAAGCACTATCGCCCGACGGTCGTCGTGATTAACAAGTGGGACCTGGCCGAGCGTGAGCACACGCAGGATGAATACGTCGCGTACCTCGACGACGCGCTCAAGGGGTTGACCTTCGCGCCGATCGTCTTCACCAGTGCGCTGGCCGGAGAGGGCATGGCCGAGGCGGTTGCGCTGGCGATGAACCTCTACGAGCAGGCCAACCACCGCATGGGGACGAGCGAACTCAATCGCGCGATCGAAGAGATCGCCCAGGAGCGCGGCCCGAGCAGCAAGTCCGGCCGCCACGCCAAGATGTACTACGCGACGCAGACCGGCGTCAATCCCCCGACGGTCGTGCTGTTCGTCAACGACGCGGACCTCTTCGATCGCAACTACCAGCAGTACCTCGTCAACCGGATGCGCGATACGGTCGCGTTCAGCGAAGTGCCCATCCGCCTTTTCGTGCGCGGCAAGGATAAGATGTCTGCCGAGCAGCGCAAGGACTTAAAAGCGAGTTCGAAGTTTTAATTTTGGAGACGGTTGAGGGATTTCAGTGCCCCAGCCCATCGAAACAACCATGCCCATCGACTTTAAGCAGCACACGCTCGACAACGGCCTGACCATCCTCGCCGAGGTCAACGACGACGCGCACACCGCCGCGGTCGGATTCTTCGTCAAGACCGGAGCGCGCGACGAGACGGCCGATGTCATGGGTGTTTCGCACTTTCTCGAGCACATGATGTTCAAGGGCACCGCCAAGCGATCGGCCGAGGACGTCAATCGCGAGTTCGACGAGATCGGCGCGAACTACAACGCCTACACCAGCCACGAACAGACGGTGTACTACGCGCACGTGTTGCCCGAGGTCTTGCCGCAGGCCGTCGATTTGTTCACGGATATGCTGCGTCCCGCGCTGCGCACCGATGACTTCGATACCGAGAAAAAAGTCATCCTCGAAGAGATCGGGATGTACGACGATCGCCCCGAGTGGCGGCTGCAGGATCGCCTCCTCGAAGAACACTACGGCACGACCCGCGGCGAGACGCACGGCCTGGGCTACCGCGTGCTCGGCACGACCGAGACGGTCGGCGAACTCACCGCTCCGCAGATGCGCGGCTATTTCAACGACCGCTACAGCCCGGACAATCTCGTCGTCTCCGCCGCGGGCCGACTCGACTTCGACCGGCTCTGCGCGGACCTCGAAGCGCGCTGCGGCGACTGGTCCCCGGCCGGTGCCAAACGCGCCTACGCCGATACCTCCGAGTCGAATAAACGCGTCGTGATGACCCAGGGCAATGTCAGCCGGCAGTACCTCGCGATGCTCTGCCCTGGCCCGGCGGCGCAGGACGAATCGCGCTACCCCGCGAAGGTGCTCGCGGATGTCCTCGGCGACAGCGATGGTTCGCGGCTGTACTGGGCGCTCGTTGATCCGGGTCTGGCGGACGAAGCGGATTTTTCGTTTTGGCCGCACGATCAGACGGGCGCGTTCATGGCTTACGCGTCCTGCGATCCCGATCGAGCCGAGGCGGTCGAGGCGAAGCTGTTCGAGACGCTCGATGGTTTGGTCGATGCGTTCGACGTCACCTCCGGCGAGGTCGAGCGAGCGATCAACAAACTCGTCACCCGAGCGACGCTGCAGGGTGAGCGCCCGGCCGGCCGAATGCAGGCGCTCGGCGGCAAGTGGTTGTACCACGGCCGATACGTCTCGCTCGACGAAGAGTTGGATCGTCTGCTCGCGGTGAAGGTCGACGACCTGTCGCAGGTGCTGGCACGGTACAGCCTCAAGCCGAGAACGACCGTGACCCTAGGGCCGGAGGCATAGCGTATTTGCTGCAGCCCAGCGTCTCAAAAGGGAACCGATCCACAGATTTCGCAGATGACACAGATTTGAAAAACAAAGCTGCAATTAGCAAGAAAAATGAAGCTCCGTGCTTCGCACCCTCTGTGCCTTCGTGGCTCTACCGTTGCTTTGAATCTGTGCCATCTGTGAAATCTGTGGACCATAACGATCGTCTCTAAGGCCTACGTCAACCATGACCCACCCGATCCCTGACATCTTGGATGACCTTAGGCACGGCAAGATGGTTGTGCTCGTTGACGATGAGCAGCGGGAGAACGAGGGGGACTTGGTTTGCGCCGCGCAGTTTGCGACGCCGGAGCTGGTGAATTTCATGCTGCGCGAGGCGCGCGGGATGATGTGCGTGCCGTTGACCGAGGCGGTGTGCGAGCGTTTGGATTTACCGATGCAGTCGGCCCATAACACGTCTCAACGCGCGACGGCGTACACCATCAGCGTGGATGCGCACGAGCGATTCGGCGTAACGACGGGAGTGAGCGCGGCGGACCGTTCGCGCACGTGCATGGTGCTGGCCGATCCGAACAGTCGTGCGACGGATCTCGATCGACCGGGGCATATGCACCCGTTGCGGGCGCGGGGCGGGGGCGTGCTGGTGCGTGCGGGTCAGACGGAGGGGTCGGTGGACCTGTGTAAGCTCGCCGGGCTCGAGCCGGTGGCGGTCATCATCGAGATCATGAACGAGGACGGTTCGATGGCTCGCAAGGCCGATCTCGAAGCGTTCTGCAATAAGCACGCGCTAAAGATGTGCAGCGTGGCGGATGTGATCCAGCATCGCCTGGAGCGGGACACGCTCGTGAGTCGCGTCGAGCGCGTGCCCTTCGAGAACGCGCTGGGTCGATGGCATTTGAATGTTTACGAGTCGCAGGTCGATCCGATGCCGCACGTGGCCTTGACGTGCGGCGCGGTGGGCGAGCCGGACGGTGTGGGTGGGTCGGTGCCGTCGTCTTCGCCGGTGCTGGTGCGAATGCACAGCCAAAACCTTCTTGGCGATGTGTTCGGCGACGCGACGCAGCCGTCGGGTCAGACGCTTTCGTCGGCGATGTCGATGATCCAGCGGGCGGGCAGCGGGGCGGTGGTGTACCTGCGTCACGAGGGGATGGGCACGGGCGTGCTCAAGCGTTTGCAGACGCTGGCGCTGTCGCCGGATCAAGAGGCGGCCCGTGTCGAAGCGATCCGCCCGGGCGAGGCTCACGATCGCCCCGGCGTCGAGCCGCGCAAGGACAAGCAGGGCTACGGCATCGGCTGCCAGATTCTGCGCGACTTAGGCATCACCGACTTGAAACTCATCAGCAATCATCCGTTTCGCCCGGGTGCGCTGCGAGGCTTCGGCCTGTCGATCGATTCGTTCGTGCCGATCGAAGCCTAGTCGTTCGGCGTTGCGCGAATCATGGATTGAGGTTGTTCCGATAGCCGCCGCCGGAGGGAGGCGGATCGTCTTCGCCGGATTCGGCGTCGCGCTGCTGACCGGGGTCTTCGGTTTTTTGAGCGCTGCGCGAGAGGTTCGCGGCGTTGCGTTGGCCCGAGCGATTACGGGCCTCATTGACGGTGAGGGGCCGGCCTTCGTATTCCTTGCCGGAGAGCGCTTCGATGGCCTTGCGGGCCTCGTCGTCGTTGGGCATCTCGACGAATCCGAAGCCGCGCGGTCGGCCAGTCTCTCGGTCGGTGACGAGGGTGGCCCGGTTGACCTCGCCGAACTGCTTAAATAGCTCGATCACCTGGTGTTCGGTTGCATCGTAAGGGAGGTTGCCGATGTAGATGCTGATCACTGTGCATTGCCTCGCCGCAAAAGTGCGAGTTGGAGCATGCACCGC
>JBMYUK010000284.1:0-4254 GCA_049605275.1 Phycisphaeraceae bacterium | reverse complement strand
GTGGATGGCCTCGCCGATGAGGTTGGCCACGGAGAGGACGACGAGTTTGTCTCGGATGGGGTCGCAGCGCGTGCCGTCGGGGATGGTGTCGGTGACGACGAGCCGGTCGATGGGGGCTTCGTTGACGCGTTCCATGGCGAGGCCGACGAGCACGGGGTGGGTGCAGCCGACGGTGATGGTGTGTGCGCCGTGTTCTTTGAGCATGCGTGCGGCGTTGGCGACGGTGCCGGCGGTGGAGATCATGTCATCGATCATGAAGACGTCTTTACCCTCGACATCGCCGATGAGGTGTGCGGCGTCGACGTCGGTGCCGGACTTGCGTCGCTTGTCGATGATGGCGATGTCGACGCCGAGCAGGTTGGCAAAGCCCGCGGCCATCTTGACGTTGCCGACGTCGGGGCTGGCCATGACGACGGGATTAGGCGACTGATCGCGCAGCGTCTTGAAGTAGTCGAAGAGGACGGGCGCGGCGTTGAGGTGATCGACGGGGATGTCGAAGAACCCTTGGATCTGCGCGGCGTGCAGGTCCATCGCGAGCACGCGGTTCGCGCCCGCCGCGGTGATCAGGTTCGCGACGAGCTTGGCGGTGATGGGGGTTCGGCCTTCGTCCTTTCGGTCCTGCCGGGCGTAGCCGAAGTAGGGGATGACGGCGGTGATCTGGCCGGCGCTCGCGCGTTTGAGCGTGTCGATGTAGATCAAGAGCTCCATCAGGTGCGCGTTGACCGGGTCGTGGGTCGATTGCACGACGTAGCAGTCTCGGCCGCGGACGTCTTCGTCGAGCTTCACGAGCAATTCGCCGTCGGGGAACATGCGCGTGATGCCCTTGCCGATCGGCAGGTCGAGGTAGCTGCAGATGTTCTCGCAGAGGTCTCGGCTCGCGCGGCCGTGGAACACTTTGATGGCGTCTTTGTCGGCGGCGCTCATGCCTGGGCTCCTGCGTCGGATTCGGGCGTCATGCCGAGGCGTCGTCGCAAGAGGCGGTCGACCTCCGCGAGTTGGTCGGGGTTGTTGATCGACAAGACGTCCTCGGGCGGTACGGCGTCGACGACGGTGACGGTTTGGCCTTGGGTTTTGAGGAGGCCGGGGGCGTCGGTGATGTAGTACTCGCGCTGGGCGTTTTCGGCTCCGATCTGGTCGATGGTCTTGAACATCGCGGCGCCGTCGAAGCAGTAGTAGCTGGGGTTGACTTCGTTGATGGCGCGTTGGTCGTCGGTGGCGTCTTTCTGTTCGACGATGGCGTCGAAGTGGCCGTGTTCGTCGCGGACGATTCGGCCGTAGCCGGTGGGGTCGTCGATGATGGCGGTGGCGAGGGTGGCCGCGGCGCGGGTGCGGCGGTGGACCTCGATGAGTCGGGAGAGCGTCTGGGCGCGGATGAGCGGGCCGTCGCCGGCGAGGACGAACACGTCACCGATCGGCTGGCCGTCGAACGCGGGCTCGGCCATCTTTACGGCGTGGGCGGTGCCCAGTTGCTCGGTCTGCTCGACGAACTCGACGCCGGCTTCGCCCGCCAGCGCCTCGCGCACCAGCTCGGCCTTGTACCCCACGACCAGCACGCAGCGCTCGGCCCCGGCTTCCCGGCACGCCTTCACCACCCACCACACCATCGGCCGGCCCGCGACCTCGTGCAGGACCTTCGGCAGGTCCCCGCCCATGCGCGTGCCCTTGCCCGCGGCCATGATGATCGCGTCGATGCGGGGGGTGGGGGTGGTCAAGGCGGGCCTTTCTAGGCTTGGGTAAGACAGGCGTTGCTGCCTGTCGATTGGGCGAAGCTCAAATTCGATCTTCATTCGACTGCGTCGAACCGACAGGCAGGAATGCCTGTCCTACCGACAGTGTCGGGTAAACAAATTGGCCCACCAGGACTTGAACCTGGAATGGCTGATCCAAAAACAGCTGTGTTGCCAATTACACCATGGGCCAAAACGGACTAACGTCCCTGATCGCTTCACGCCGCGACGACACAAAACTGCCGCGGCCAAACTTCCGGGGGTCCTTTTTGGTTGTCGCCGGGTTGGCGACGGAAAGGAACCCGACCACTCGCGGGGGCGTTTGGAGGGGGCCGGGTCGGTGCTCGGCTCGCTCCGCTGTCGGTGCCTCGGCGTTCATGTCAGAACGCGTTGTCGCCGTCGACGCTCTCGCGAATGTGTAGTTTAACTTCGGGCGGGAGCGGGGTCAAAGGACGCGAGGCGCTCGCCCTGAGGCGAGGGCGGGCAGGTGATCGCATCCGATGGGTGGCCGGGGCAGGCGGCTCGGGGATGCCCCGGAACAGAGTCTTTGCGTTGTTTCTACAGCTCATCGCCCCGGGTCGGCGCAAGCTCAGACGCCGGCCATCCGCCGCTCTAAGACTGTTGACGAGTGGAGCGCATCAATAGCCGGAGACCTACGGGCTCCGGGCGCGATAGCGGTTGTTTGTTGTGACATCCGGTGTGTTCGTGACGGCCGGTCTATTCTCTTGTCCGGTGTCCGTAGGCCGCCGGCTATTTTCAACCTCTCGTCCATGCTCTAAGTTTTTTTATCCGACAGCTTGATGAGCGAGAGCGCGACGACCGAGGCGGTCATGAAGACGGCCGCGCTGGCGAAGACTTTCCACGTCCACCAGAACTCGAAGTCGGTCCAGATCATCAGCATCGCGAGGACGACGGAGACGAGCAGGCAGGCGATGCAGATGGTGTAGCAGATCGTTGTGAGCAGTTTCATGGGTGTTCCGGAAGGTTGATTGGGTACGGCTCAAGCGAGGGGTCAGGCCTGGGCGATTTCGAGGAGGCGCTGCGGGCTTTCGGGCGTGCCGGTGCGTGCGCTGAGCAGGCAGGCGAGGCAGCAGGCGAGGGCGTGTTGCTCACGGGCGGCGCGGTGCTCGGGCGGCGGGGTGCGCTGGTCGATGAGGCGTCGCCATTGGGCGGCGAGTTGTTCGAGGTAGTTCGGCTCGCGGTCGGCGTCGAGGCGGTCGACGATTTCGCCGTCGGTTTTGTTGAGTTGGTAGCCGCCGGCGGTGACGACGAGTTGCGCCTGGTCGCCGACGACGGTGAGTCGGCGGGTGAGTTCGGCGGCCTGGTCGGAGACGAGGACGGCGGCGCTGCCGACGCCGGGGAGTCGTGCGTGGGCGGTGAGTCGTCCGGCGAGTTGTCGAGGGTCGTCGGGGACGCCGGGGGTGTTGGCGTTGGTGCTGAGTTCGGCGTCGATGGTCTCGGGCATCTCGATGAAGTCGAGGACGCTGACCCACGCGTCGAAGAGCCGGAAGAAGAGCGAGCCTGTTGCGGCGCTGCCGGCGTGTGTCATCTGGACGGCGCGGTGGTCGCCGAGGGCGTCGTGTGGCGCGGCGGCGGCGAGGAAGCCTGCCGAGCGATCGAAGGCGGGTGCGTGGACGATGCGGCCTGGGGCGCGGGTGCTGCCGTCGGCGGGCTTGACGATTTTGTGGGCTCGGGCGTGCTCGGCGGGGGTGGCGGCGACGGGTTCGATGGCGATGGCTTTGGAGCCTTGCGCGACGGCCATGGGCAGGTCGTCGGGTCCGACGCCGTCGAGCGTGCCGATTAGCACGAAGGCCGACGGTCGCTCGACGAGCATCTGCCGCAGGTCGTCGTACATGGGCACGCCGAGGCGTTCGGCCAAGTCGCCGGCGACGCGCGATCTCGGCGAGCCGAAGGCGATCGGCCGAACGCTCGCGCCCATCATGTCCAGCAGCGATCCGATGGTCGCGAGCCGGTGCTCGTCGACCCAGACGGTCGCTTCGGGTGCGGTGACGTCGCCGGTCATGGGTGAAAGGATAGCGGTTGGGCGATTGAGATGCGGGGGTGTTGAACCGAATCGGGGCGGTGTGAGTCGATTCGTGATCGCCGGCGTCGAGCGGTAGAATAACGGTGCGGCGCGGACGAGACGGTCGCGGGGTTGGCGAAAGTCGATCACGAGGAAAGTCCGAGCACGACAGGACACGGCGGTGGGTAACGCCCACCGGCTGCGCTGGCGACGGCGCAGCTAGGGACAGTGCCACAGAAACAAACCGCCCCCGCCCCCGGAAGTTTTCGCAGCGTGTGACCACCGCGTCATGCCTAGCGGCAATTCCGGGGGCGGGGGTAAGGGTGAAAAGGTGCGGTAAGAGCGCACCGGGTCGCTGGCGACAGCGATCGCTAGGCAAACCCCGCCGCGTGCAAGCCCAAGCAGCCCCCGGAAGCGGCCTCGCCGCTTCTCACACCGGTCCGGTGCGGGGCGGGTAGGGTGCTTGAGCCGGCGGGCAACCGTCGGCCTAGAGAAATGACCGTC
>JBMYUK010000283.1:0-4258 GCA_049605275.1 Phycisphaeraceae bacterium | reverse complement strand
CGCTGGGCCAGGCCGTGCGACCAGGCCATGCGGATCGCGTAGATGATGCGGGCGACGTCCTGGAAGGCGAGGTCGTCTTCCATGCGGACGCGGGCGAAGTCGGGTAGGTTGAGGTTGTAGTGGCCGTCGCGGGCGGCGGGGGAGGTTTCGCTGTCGGCGTAGAGCGCTTTGGCGCGGTCGAAGTACTCGCGGGCCTTGAGTTCCTTGCCCTCGAAGAAGTAGAGGTAGACGGCGGCCTGGAGGAAGTTTTCGTGGCCGTTGGCGTAGGTGTCGCCGTCGTGTCGATCGCCGAACTCGCCGGCGTTGGCTTTGTCGACGGTGGTCTGCCAGGCGGTGTCGTAGGCGGGGATCATGCGCGTGTCGGGCGTGTTGTTGATGCTCTCCTGCCCGAGTTGGCCGAGCGCTTCGACTTTGGGGCGGAAGCTGATCTTGCCTTCGTGCGAGAGCTTCTGCAGGTTGTGAATGATGTTGCGGTTCGCGTTGACGAGATCGACCCGGCCCTTGTTGTTCGTCCACTCCTCGGCCCGGAGCGTGCCCAACGCCGACCAGTACAGCGCGTGCGCCGCGGGGTGTCGCCAGTCGATCGGCCCGAACCGCTCCATGCAACTGAGCATGAACGCCGGGTCCATGTGATAGTCGGCGATGAGCGCGAGCGCCCGCATCATGTCGAGCAGCGGGACCAGGTCCACGATCCGCACGTCGGGGTCGCGCTCGCGTAGGCGTTGCAACTCGGCTTCGAGGTTGAGCGTCGGGTTGAGGTTCAACAGCGGGTCGCCCTCGCCGCGCGTGGTGAGGTAGCGGTAGATCGCCATCGCGTCGACGCCGAGCGTCTGCGGGTTGTTGATCGTCGGGCCATCGACGGGGTAGCCGGCGTCCTGATACATCTGCAGCCGGCCGAAGGCGCGGAGCGTCCGCGTATTGAGCCCGAGTTCGAGGTCTTCGTCGTCCGGCCCCGTGAGCGCTTCGAGGTCACGGATCACCCGCTCGATGCCGGGATTGTCGGCATAAAAGCGAGCGAGCGCCTCGGGGCTCAGAGTCGTGAAGTAGTTCGACGGGCGGTAGTCGCCCTCGGTGCGGTCGGGCTTTTCGAGATACGTCTCGGCCTGTTCGACGACGTCGGCGAAGCGCAGCGTCGCGAGCCATCGGCCGTGCACCAAGGGGTCGAGCTCTTCGGCGGGCGGGCGGTTGGCCGGGTCGACGAACTCCGGCTTGAGCACCCACCGCGCATCGGGCACGCCCAACAGCGTCTGCCACGTCTCGGCCATGCGCGCCTTGTAATACCAGTGCATGTCGTCCGTGCCGCCCGACATCTTGTGCCCGAGGATCCACGCGATCGAGCGGTACAGCACCACCGCGTTGGGGTTGTTCGGGATGCCGCGGTCGCGCAACAGAGCCATGCCCTTTTGCACCCAGTCCCAGCGCTCCTGCGCGGTCTTGGTCTTCACCGAGATGTTGTAAGCCATGTTCCACGCCTGGATGTCCCACGCGTCGGGGAAGCGCGGCTGCAGCGTCGTGATCCACTCGGCCAGGTTGTTGGACTCGAAGAACTTGCCCTCCTGCTTGAGCGCCTCGGACCGCTGCCAGGCGACGTTAATCATGATCCCGCGGAACGAACCCATCGCCGCGGCCAGCGTGTAAGACGGGTTCGCGTTGCTACCGACCTCGAGGTCATAGGTCAGCTGCCGATCGACGCGCTGCTGATTAATCACCGGCGTCATGAAGAACGCCAGCGTGATGCCCACGACGACGACGAGCAGCGCAGCGGATTGGATCAAGCGAGTGGACATGGTGGTGGGGTTGGGAGTTGGGGAGCGATTGATCGGGAACGACTAGAGAATCGTAGGCATTCGAGGCGACGGAATTAATACGTCCATCGGAGTCTTGCGGGTTCAAATGCTTCAGCCACAACCCCAACTCCAAACTCCCAAATCCCAAACCCCAATCTAGACTTGGATGCGTGCGATTTCCTTGCGGGTAAAGAGGGTGAGCCCGAGGACGGCGACGACCCCGGTCCACAGCAGGCCGATCTTCCAGAACGCTCGCAGCAGCACGTCGTTGCCGATGACCTGTCCGCTGGATAGAGGCTCGGCGGTGGCGAACTGGCCGAAGGACGGCATGAGGGCCATGAAGCTCTCGCCGATGAGCCGGACGAACATGCGAAACGCGTCGTAGATCTGCCCGCTGAAGAGGTGGCTGAAGAACTTACCGATCGTGCCGGTGATGACCTGGTAGACGTTCTCGTCGCGCGCGACGCTGGCGTAGGAATCGAGCGACTCGTTGATGTAGCCGCTCAGCGCCGCGGCGACGAAGACGATCAGCCCGAGCATCGCCGCGACGGGAAAGCTCAAGAGCGCACCCGCGATCAGCCCGACCATCGCCAGGAACGCGAGCTTGAGCCAGAGCACGGCCATCGCGCGAAACAGGTTGCCCTCGAACGTGCCCACGCGATAGTAAACCTCGATCTGCGCGTCCTTGTAGTTGAAGTTGACAAACTGCTGCGGCGAGCCGTCGCGCTTCGTTTCGGGCGGGGTGATGGTGAGCCTCATCGTGCCGTCGGAAGCGACCAGGCCCGCGGGGATCGCGAGCTCGTTGGGGATCTCGACGACCATGCTTTGGAGCCGCGGTGGGGCGGTCGGCGTCGCGGGGCGGGGGTACGGCTGGCCGTTGATCTCCAGGAAGAACTCGACGCGCTGGTTCTCGGGGTTGGGCGTGAGACTCGGGGTCATCGAGAGCTGGATCACCTCGCGCTCGAGGATCGCCTTGAGTTCATCGAACAGCTCCGTCGAGACCGCGTCGATGACGTCCTGCTCGAGCTCGTTGCGCTGGCCGGTCACCAGCGCGACGTAGTCGTCCGCCTGCTTCGGGCTCAGGCCCGCTCGCTCGACGAGCAGAGCCGCGCCGCGGACCCGCGCCTGCTCCGCCGCGGCCGCCGCCTGCTCCAACCCGGACACCAAGAACTCCTGGCTCGTGCCGGCCTTGACCGTATAAAAACGCGAAACCGTGTCCGCGATCACCTCCTGCTTCGCGTCGTCCGCCAGCATCGCGAACGCCACGCCCGTCTCACCGAACCGGCCGGGGTCGGTCAGCTGCTTTTCCTGCAGCACGTTCTGATACATCCCCTGCCAACTCACGTCGACCGGGCTCGGCGTCTGCGCCACCCGAGCGGTCAACACCTCCCGATCCACCGCGTAACGATCCAGATCATTGAGCGCCGGGTTGCGCGCAATGCCCATCGTAAAGCCGTAGATCGCCACGCCCGCCACCGACACCAACACCGCGTTGAGCAGCACGATCCCCAGCCACTTGCCCATCAAATACTGGCTTCGGCCAAGCGGCTTGGTCAGCGTCATGTGCGCCTGCCGCGACGCGATCTCCAGACTCACCGACCGGGCCGACAGCAACACGGTCATCAGCCCGAGCAGGATGAAAACGATCACGGTCGAGTACGTGAGAAATCGCTGGACCATGTACGTGACCCGGTCCTCGCTGCCGAACACCAGCGGGAGGATCGGCAAGAGCGCCAGCAGAAACACGATGAAGATCAGCGCGACGCCCATCCGAAGCGACTCTTCGAGCATCGTCCGCGCCACGCCCAGCACCGGGTGCCCCGGCCGAAGCAAGAGCCGCACCGCGTTGACCCCCACCAGAAAACCCACCACCGCGAAGTAGCAGTACAGCGCCGTCGTGTAGCCCGGTTCCCAATCGACCGCGAGCAGCAGCAGCGTCAACGCGCCAAAGCCCAGCGTCGCCAACGCGAACGTGTTCACCCGCCTCACCCAGGGCGCCTCGCGCCAGCGGATCAACCCGAACACCGCCCACGCCCCCCCGACCACCGCCCCGGCAAAGCCCGTCCAATACGCGCCCGCCGCCCCGACCTGCGCACCGATCAACGCGTAAAGCCCGCCGAACAACGCAGACAAACCGAGCATCACCCCGAGCCAGGTTTTCCAAGTGAGTTTGAACATGGCGAGCGTCAGCCATTCAGAAGATCATCGATCACGCCCTTGTCCGCATCGGGCTTGGCGTCCGTCGGCTTCGCGGGCGTGGCGGGGGGCGACTTCGGCTTCTCGGATTCGGGCGCGGGCGGCGTCTCGCCGGTGAGGTCGGCGAGCACATTGTCCGTTTCGCTCGGCGGCGGGGGCGTCGTAGACGCGGCCGGTGAGGCCGAATCCGACGCGCGAGCAGCCCCCGGCGATTCGTCCTTCGCCTGAGTAGCGGGCGCGACCAGCGACTCGATCAGCACCTCCCGCTCCAACGC
>JBMYUK010000282.1:0-4273 GCA_049605275.1 Phycisphaeraceae bacterium | reverse complement strand
TTGACTCGCGTACGACCAGCTGGCTGTCGCGGATGGTCTTGTGGATCGGGTCGATGGCTTCGCCCCGCATCAGGCTGGCGAGCATCGCCGCGGCCTCGTAGCCCTGTTTGTAGAAGTCGTATTCGATCGCTGTGATCGTCGGCGACGCGCTGGTCGCGGTCACCTCGTCGCCGGCGTGCATAATGACGCCGACATCTTCGGGCACCCGCAGCCCCATCTCCGCGCAGACCTGCGTCAGGTAACGACTCATCACGCTTTGGCGGACCAGGATCCCCACGGGTTTCTTCAGCGAACTCAGCCACTGCGTCAACGCCGCGCGTGCCTCGGCGATGTACTGCCGGCCCTCATCGAAGTTGCCATTGACCTCCGTCGATATCACCGGCTCGAAGCCGTGCCGCTGGATCGCCTGGCTCATCCCCGCGATGTGTCGTTGGTTGGGCCCGGAAAACTCGCCGGGAATCCCGACGTACCCGAACCGCCGATAGCCCGATGCGATCAGGTGCTCCGCCGCGGCTTCGGCGCCCGCCCTCGAATCCAGGCCCAGGCTCGGGACCGCTTCCATCTCTTTGTACTTCGTCAGCGTGACGGCGGGCATGCCGGCCTGTTCGATGATCTGGTTCAACGCCGGGTCGATCCGCCCGACCACCCCGTCGTACGCCGGGGCCTGGTTCTCGTCGCTGAGCCCAAACAGGTACGGGTCCAGCACGCACGACCACCCGTGCTCCTTGCCGTACTGCAAAGCCCCCTCGTAGCACTGGTAGTGCCAGGGCAGCGTCGCGTGCAGCTCGATCGCGATGGCGACGCGCTTGCTCGGGGCCGCGGTGTGCTCGGTACTCGGCTCATTCAATCCGGCGGTCCTTATGGCTGGCGTAGCATGCGAAAGGGCAGATGGCTGCCAGGGAGTATATCAAAAGGGTCTAATCATAAGGCGTTATTTGTACAAAATTATGTGCTCGTGTCGCTAATCAGTCCACACTTGTCGCTGCTAGGTCTGGCGTTCGCGCTCTAACGGCTTAGATTTATGCCGTAAAGGTGAGCCAGGCCTAACGAACTGGCGACATTGTCTTGAAACCGTCTTTGGAACCCATCCCCTCAACAGGAGAACTGACATGAAGCTTCACGCTAAAACCCTACTCGCCGGCCTCGCGGCCACCGCACTCGTTGGAGCTGCGAATGCGGCTGTCGTACTGGACGCCAACCTTTTCGGCAGTTTTTCGAATACAACATCTACAGCAAGTCAGACCGAAAGTCTGACCTTTAACAGTGCAGGCAGTGACAAAATCGTTGTCACGATCTCTACGCGTGTCCAAAGTTCGGTGGCATCCGTTACCTATAGTGGCGAAAGCCTCACTGAAATCGGATCCATTACCAACGGTAACATGTATACGGGTATCTGGTACACCGATGCGGCCACCTTGAGTAATGGCGATCTCGTCTTTTCACCCGCCGCTGGTGACTTCGGTTTACGCGGCTCGACCTACGGCATCTATGCGCTGAGTGGAACCACCGATGGCACTGCCTTGGACTTCGGAGGCTCAACCACATCCAGCGTGACGCTCGATGCCCCGGAAGGCGCCTTTGTTGTCGGCACATTTGGCACAGAGGCAAACGACACCGGGACCGTCAACGCGCCACTCACCCAGGCCGGTACTGCTAGTGCCAACACTGGTGGTGGAGCACAGGGCTACGACGAGCTCGTTAGCAGTTCTGACGCATCAGCGACCTACTCGATTGCCTGGGTTCCCGGCACATCAACTAACCTTGTGACATATGGTGCCGTCTTCGTCCCCGAGCCCGGCTCGCTCGCGCTGCTGGGCCTGGGCGGCCTGATGATGATCAAGCGTCGTCGGCGCGGCTAATCAAAGCCCTGCCCGACGAAGGCGGGCCTGAAACAATTTACTCCTTCACACGGCACCGTGCCCTACGTTGGGCACGGCGCCTTTTGCTTACTTCCGGGGGTGGTCATCCATTCGTCAGGGAGTCCTCCAATGCGTCGCGCCTTTACGCTGATCGAGCTGCTGGTGGTCATCTCCATCATCGCGCTCTTGATCGCGATCCTGCTGCCGGCGCTCGGTTGGGCCAAGGAATCCGCGCGGATCACCGCCTGCGCCTCCAACCAACGCCAGCACGGCCAGCTCTTTGCGACCTACGCTGTCGATCATGACGGCGGGGTCCCGATGAACTTCAGGGGTTACGGGGCTCTGAGGCACAGTTTTTTCTACAAGTTTCAGAGCCGGTTTTTGGGCCATGGCCGACTCCAGCAGGTCGGGCTGCTCAACGACATCAACGTGATGATGTGTCCCTCCTACGGTTCATCCAGCCGGTTCAACGATGATGTGCTTGGCTATGGCACGTTTTACAAGACCCTGCAAAGCGTTGAAGAAACCCTGGCCACGGCGACCACCGGGTCCACGGCGGCAACCTCAACCTATCAGGTCCGCCCGCAGGTCTTCACCGGTACAGGCGGTAACGAGCTGCCGCCCGGCGAGTTACTCATCAAACTTGATGAGATGCCACTTACCGCCGCGTTGACCTCCGATGCGTTCTATCTCATGCACGACGAGTCAGGTATCTCCGGCGATGCGTTCCACAAAGAACACGGCATCCCCGCGGGCTACGTCGATGGGAGTGTCGTCTTTATCGAAGGTCGCAACGACCTGATCCTGACCGCGGCAGCCCAAAACTCCAACGCCGCCTACTGGCGAGACACCGATGGCGACGGGAACCCCGACCCGCCGAGCCTCTGGGGGCTGTTGGATAGCCATGGCGAAAATTGAGGCTTTTCTGATAGCCGCCGATTTGCAATATCAGCTTTGACCATATGAAAGGGAGTGATGTTTATTCAACTGAATCGCTTGGGATGGATGAGCCTTTGCTTTACCGCGTTTGTTCTAGTTGTTAACCCAGTCAGTGCCGAGCTTACGAAAGGTGAAGACGCGACGGCGGACATGTCCAAGCCGGTGCAGGTCTACATCCTGTTGGGTCAGTCGAACATGGTGGGCTCGGGTCTCAAGGGCAAGTGGTGGCGGGGCGAGCACGCGGTCGGGCCGGGCACGCTGCACCACGCGGTACGTAAAGAGGGGCTGTACCCGTTCATGCTCGGCGAGGATGTGAACGGCGAGCCGAGGTACTCGACCCGAGCCGACGCACGCTACACGTTTGTCATGGGCAATTCGGATGAATTTGATGTGAAGGCCAACGCCTGGCTGAGCGCGAACCAATCCGGCAGCCACCGCATCGGGCCGGAGTACGGCATCGGTTGGCACCTCGCGGAGCACCACGACGAGCCGGTGCTCATCCTCAAGAGCTGCATCGGCAACCGCAGCATCGGCTGGGACTTGCTCTCGCCATCGAGTAAGGCGTACGAGTACGACGGCGTGCTGAACCCGGGCTACGGCGAAGTGCCCAAGACCGCGGGCACCGGCACGCGCCCCGATGACGCTGGCTGGTACGCCGGCATCCAATACGACGCGGACGTTATGAAGGCCAAACGCGTGCTGGAGAATCTCGACGAGTTCTACCCCGGCGCGGCGGGCTATGAAGTCGCGGGCTTCTTCTTCTGGCAGGGGACCAAGGATGTGTCCAACGACGCGCATGCGACGCACTACGAAAAGCACATGGCCAACTTCATCAGGGACATCCGCAAAGAATTCGATGCGCATGACGCTCCGTTCGTCATCGCCACCCTCGCGCAGAGCAAGCTCGATGAAAACGGCAACTACCTGCACGAAGACGCGAAGATGCAGCAGTATCCGCCCGAGCGAAACCCCAACGCCAAGCTGGTCCTCCAAGCCCAACTCGCGGTCGATGGCGACAGCGGCAAGTACCCCGAATTCAAAGGCAGCGTCAAGACGCTCTACGCCTACCCGCTGAGCCGCGGCGGCTCGTCCGGCGGCCACTACAACAACGACGCACGCACCTACATGAACGTCGGCCTGGGGATGGGCGAGACGATGCTGGAGCTACTGAAGGAAAGGTGAACCTTAAAAACCACGCGGCAAACTTTTGAGCAGCGATGATTCTTGGCGCTTACGACATAATCGAGAACGCCATCAAAAACAGTGTATCTCGTTGTCTTTGATCAGACGATCGCGAATTGCCGATGCACAAGCGTATGCCAACAAGCGCGCTAGAAATGGGCGATACAGGACTCGAACCTGTGACCTCACGCGTGTGAATCACACCGGGGCCGCCCGCCGATTGCGACGTAAGAGCTTATTTCACAACACCATCGCGTGATTGGCGACGAGTTGCAAAACGTCGCAAAACAACG